>CAZHIY010000096.1:0-7787 GCA_964533085.1 uncultured Thermoplasmatales archaeon
GTGCTCGGCCCAATAGCATAATCATGCCGCCGAATATCCTGTCGTAACCAAGTTCTCCCACGTTAACGTATAGACCAGAAAATACTGTTGTCCTTGCTATATGAAAACCGAGTCTGTCACCAAATTCAACTCGACCTGGTAAGAAGTTTATATTAAAGTTACCTGTGTAACCACCACCTCCTAGGAATACTGGTGGGTAAAATAACCAAATTGGTCGAATCATAATTCCGAGGAATGTTTCATAGTCATAGAATGGAACATATGCATATCCCAAACCCATGCTAATTATGGTGCTTCTATCTACCTCGGTTTCAAATAATTCCTGGTATAGCCAATCAGAAGATATTGGATCATAACCATTTGCTTGGAGAACGTTGTTTAGTGATACAACTATTGTACTTACATAAGATTTGATTGCATCTTTCTCTTCTTGTGTAAATTTCAAATCTCTAAATGGTTTGTTTTCTTCTAACCAGGTTTGGAATCCCTTCACATTATCAACAAATAGGTCTATTCCAGCTTTTTCTATCGTTAGCTTTGAGTGAGTAAGTCCTTCATCGTCTTTCCCAATAATTATATTCATTACTTCTGTGTTATCAGCTGGTTTCTGTTCTGATTTTATAGCAGATATTGCTGGAACTATTAAAAGCATCGCTATTACGAGAATCGGTAGAACGGCTCTTTTCATATTTCACCTCCCCCGTCTGTTGACATTTTTGATAATAACACCGACGACGTGTTATCACCTCTTTCCAATATATTTAACGGTTGTTAATTTATAACCTTTTCGCTTTTAATAGGCAATAAATTTATATACTATTTTATAAAAACCTTAAATATTCATATTCTTATTAACTTAATTATATCCAAAAGAATTATATAGTTATAAACCAATAAAAATATAATAAACCAAGAGATGATAAGGTTATGCCAAAGAGAAAAAGACTTATTGTAATTGCAATAACATTATTATTTTTAATAATATTATTTTTACCAGTAATTAATGCAGAAAACACATTAAACCAAGAAAAAATATTAACAATATGGATGCCTGGAATAACAAAAGATAATTATTTTACTCAGACATATCTATCAGAAGGGCAAAAACAGGTAATTATTGATAGGATATATGCTACTTTAAATGTGATAAATACTACAATTTCCCCAGATAGCATTGGTGGTTCTAAAATAACTCTTGAAGAATGGGAACAAATCAAAGAAAATGTTTGTGCGTTTATAGACTCAATAAAATTAAATATTGATGATTTTCCAAGTTTAGATACAGATAAATTAACAACAGATATAATTCAAGGTTTTTTTAGACCGCTACCAGGAATATTTAGACCAAAACCAGTATTAAGCGCTGGAATTGGCAATACATGGATTCCTTTCTATGAATATGAGACATTTTTTGGGCTACTAGTTAGACCAATGCTTATAAGATACCAGTTTGGTTTTACTCATATCGGTGGTTTAGCACAATGTCGCCTTACGATTGGAAAATATTTCATGATAAATACTTGCTTTAGTGGAATATTCATAAACCTTGGTGATATTTGTTTTGAGCAGATTATGGGACCTACAATGTTTATTGGAACAATATTTTTATCTAGGATATAATAGAATTTAAAAAATTTTTAAAAAAAAAAAGAAAAAATGATTAAGGATATCCACCGATCATTAAGCTAGGATCTCCTAAAAGTACCCATTGTGTAAGTGATTTTGCATGATCAAGGTCTTCGAGGTCAAATTGAGCCACATAAGATACTTGTGTCTCTTTATATGTTTCTCCGAGAATATGATGTCCTTCTTCGAAATATTGTCTGTAAAACTCAATACCTATTCCACCATCAAGACCTTCTCTAGTACAATCCTCCCCTAATACTCCATAACCAAGACCTGTATTTCCAATACTTGCAATAGCACCTGTTTTTGGAAGTTTTACCAGATACCAACTGAAACATTCTGGAACTCCAGCACCATGACACCAGGTGTTTCTCTTGTTATAGAGATCCAACAATCCAGGTATAATTGAAACATTGAATTGACTGTTATGGCACCCTCCAATAATTACTACAGGAGGTTTGTTTGTGTTTTTTAATTTTTTCATTGGAAAAATTGGTAGTCTTATAAACTTTGGATATATTCTAACATTTGAAACCTTAAAACCTGGAATACTTCCACCTGCTCGACCACCTGGAATACCAGGGAAATGATCAGTCCATACATTTGGACTTCCATGACCTGAGAAGAAGGCAAAACCACAGCCTTCACTTATTGCATCAATTATATCATCCGGTCCTGTTAATTTTCCATTAGATGCCCAAATATGTTCTACGTCGAAATCTTCAGTTACATAATAAGTAGCACCAGGATAACCTGAAATCATTTCTTCGCCAACCACCCATTCACCTTCAAAATAGGTTTTTGATTCATATCTCCAATCTGAAAATATTATCTCACGCTCGTTATCTTCAACCCATACATGAATATCTGTTACAACTCCGTAAGGCTTAGGATCGTATGTTTTTCCACGAATATGTAAAATTCCATCAGTATAATTAATATTTGCCCAACCAGTAACTGAATTACCATATGCTTCATTTTCAGTAATGTTTTCTTCATAATCTGTATTTCCTAAAATATCTCCTTCTGATATTGAAACGATTTCAGCTATTGGTGGTGAGGGATAACTCGTAACCCTTTCATTATCATTATGATTAAATGTGATAGAAGTCTCAGCTGTTCGATCTAGTGTTATATGAATTTCTTCAATAGCGCCCGCAATATCATAGGTATTTTCACTTTGGGCAAAAATTGTGTACTCTCCATCTGTAAGATTGTTGGTATCCCACTGAAAATCAAGATCTATTTGGTCAAGGAAGCCATCTCCTGATATTGTAATTACCTTTTTAAACCAGTCACTACCAGCAGTTGTTGTTTCATAGTTAATGATCTTATCAACAACATTTTTTACTTCCTTTTTGTCTCTACAAGCTAGTCTTCCTACACATATATCAGGCTCTAAATCAATTGTATCATTTACATAACCTTCTAGGTTCCAAGCTGCAAAGATACCATCATCATTTGAATCCCAATCTTCAAATTCTCCTCCTTCTTTGTAAATATCGGCGTAATAAAGATCAGTAATTACACCAGGGTCATGAATTTTAGCAATAGTCAAAGGATGCTCAGGGTCATCTATATAGTTACTATACCGAACAGGGAGATACCATCCTTTTGTTCCTTGATTTTTATCATCTCTAGGTTTTGCCCAGATTTTATTTTTTAAACCACCTACAAGTAGAACATATGTTATGCCATGTGTTTCAATAGCATCCTTAATAAAAAGTTTTATTTTTTCGGGATTATCGACACCTTCTGCATACTCATCATAAATTTCCTCGGTCGTTTTAATAAAAGTCCTTATATTATAACTATCCTTATGATCCGCTAGTTTTTGTAAAGCATTTGAAAATTTATTAGGAGTAATTATTACCATGTCATATTCAGAATCTATAGGAAATGGATTTGAATCTGGTAATTTATAAGATATAAAAATATCTGTATTTTCCATAACATGAATTTCATTTATGGCTGGAGCGTATCTGATTGGATATATATGTAATGTTAAATGGGTTACTCTCTCGTTTTTAGAATTTAATCCACATCGAACGAATGATTTATACCAAGTTGATGGAAACAGCTCCGAACTTGAATAAACTGATTCATCTTTTTTATTTTTTATATTAATATCAATATTATTTTCAACAGAAATCAATGGGACATAAACTGGGGCCGGACGAATCTTTTGTTCGATTTCTAATTCTCTAACATTATTTGCTATAACTTCAGCATTGACATCTATTACACCAAAAGGAAGCTCAAAAGTTTTTACTATTTTTGGTAAAATAGGTTTACAAGGACTCATTAGATAAGATGAGATATCTTCTAATTCAATTTCTATAAAATCTTCATTTGAATCTTTTATTTGAATAGATGAAAAATCTATGTTAATACTATCAGATATCCCTTCTATTTTATATTCGTCAAAAGTTTGTTCACTTACAGCAACAGCTCCTATTCCACTTATAACAAAAATTCCAACTACTAATATTGGCAGAAATTTTTCCATTCTGATTTACCCCCTATAATCTAAAATATATCATTTCCTTTTTAACCTTTTGGATTTTATAATATTAAAGATTTATTTATTATCTATAGGGTATCCTTTTATATATTTTCCCTATTTTATTTATAAATTAGACGTATTTAATTTAAAAATAGGAATTATTTTATAAAAAATTTTTCAAAATAAAAAATGGAGAAAACTCAGGCGAAATAGAAAATATATCTTCTAGGGGAGAAGTTTTCATTAGCTCAAATATGATTCTAGGTTTTGGAAAAACACGAGTAAGGGTAACTGTTGCAATACCAGATGGTACATCAGATACCCGCGAACAAGGTGTAAAAGTATTATTATTTTATATCAAAGTAAACATTGGTGGTGACAAACAAGATAAATCATAAGGGATTAAAAGCTAAGGTAATAGCCTGATAAACTAAACTTCCATAGATAGTTCAATGTTGGTATATGCATATATTTTGGAAGATTTACATATATCTACACCATATAAGGGAACTTTTAACAAGATTTATTGGTAACTTAACTGTATATGTGCTTACATATTCATCTGCGAAAAAGATACTTAAACCATGTTGAAATACTAGGTGATGGAAGGAATCGGGCTGGTAGTTTTGTTAGAGTGCATCCCATCCCCTCCTATCGAGGCCGGCCCTCCTTCTTTTTTTCCCAACATTAATTTCTAAAAACAAATTTATATTAGAATTTTATACGATGCTTTATGGCTCAAGAAAATAAACAAAAAACAAAAGCTAACTCTACTCCATATACTGTTGAAGATGCAATTAAGGTTGCTGATGAAATATTTAAACTTAGTAAAGATAAGAATTACAAGTTGGGTGCTTTTATACATGGCCTAATATTTGCACTTGAATATGCTCAACATTCGTTTAAGATTCCTCAACAACAAGTGGCTATTATTAAAAGAGATTGCCGAAAATATTTCAAAGCATTAGAAATTAAAAAAAGTTGAGTTAAAATTAATTACATTTACAAAAGTTAATACTTTTCTTTTTTTTCTAACTCTCTTTTAGTTTTCTTCTGATTTAAAAATGCTATCCTTTTCCTAAGAAACGGCATGTCTTTCTTATCAATTTTACGTTTCGTATGAAAATATTTTCGATATAAAGGTGGTTTATATCTTGGACGCATAGATTCCATTAAAATTAATAAAAATAAAGGTTATAAATTATTAGTTGTACATCAAACCTTATATTTTTATATATTACCTAAATTTTATGGTTTAATTCTTAGTAAAGTGATTATAATGAATAAATCAGCAAATAAAGTATTAGTTATGTATTTTTCTAAAACTGGAAATACAAAGAAACTCGCTAAAATGATAGCTAAAGGTGTAAAAGAAGTAAATAATGTGGAGTGCATATTAAAACCTTCATCTGATGTAACTAAGGATGATTTTATTTCATCACATGGAATAATTGCAGGTTCACCTGTTTATTTTGGTACGATGGCTGCAGAATTGAAAGATGTGTTTGATAGATTTGTTAGCATCCGAAAAAAAATGGGTGATAAAATTGGTGCAGCCTTTGTCACAGCTGGTGATGAATCTGGAGGAAAAGAAACAACGATAATGTCGATTATTCAAGCTTTTTTAATATATGGTATGATAATAGTAGGTGATCCATTAGATGCAACTGGTCATTATGGAGTTGCTTGTATAGGAGTACCTGATCAAGTAACCTCAAAAAATGCTATAAAACTTGGTAAAAGAGTAGCCTTTTTGGTAAAAAAATTAAGAAAATAGTTTTTTTTTTAAGAATTAGCTTAAGATTTCTCTGTTTAAAATATTTCTAACAAATTATAAAGGTAAATATGCATCCAAGATTTATTTTAAAAGAAATAACAGTCTTTCCAGCATTGGGAACCGTTCCAAAAACCATTGATACCACAGATTTGTTTTTAATCTGGGTCTTGGAATTTCAATCTCAAATATTGTCCAGTCACTCGCATAATTATATATGTCTTTTGCTCTAGCCTTAAGAAGGTATTCATCTATATTTTCCCATGTATGACATACTTCTACTGGTGTACAAGATGGAACATAATCTGTCTCAATAGTTGTTCCATCACCCCAGTCAATTATATACTTGACATTATCTCCATCCGGGTCTGATGAATGAAATGTAAAGGATATCTCTTCACCTACTGGCCAATGATGTGGGCCATCAATATATGGTTTATCTGGTGGTTCATCACCAATATTAACTACATATGTTGCCCAATTACTCTCATTAAAATAATCCATGGCTTTGGCTCTAAGTTCATATATTCTATTTTCAGGCCAACTATGACTAACAATGACTTCTTCAAAACCATCAAAAGGTCCTATCCAATCCTCAAATGTTCCATCATCCCAATCAATGTAAATCCAAATCATATCCATATCCCACTCAGGAACTACAAAGGTATAATCATATTCTATACATGGAAGTCCATAAGTAGGACCATCTATCTCTGGTGGAGATGGAGGATCATTTATTACTACATCTAGTATTGCATAGTAATAGGTACCATTACATCCTTTAGCTACAGCTGAGATTGTGTAAATATCAGTATAATACCAGCGATGACTGATAACTAATTCTTCACCAGGTTCATATGGACCGAGCCATGTGGTATTTGCCCCATCATCCCAGTTGACATAGTACCATATTTCACATTCTCCTTGGCCGGTTAAGATTAAGGTATATTCTAATGGTTGCCCTCGATGTCCATATGCAGGACCATTAATAATAAGCTCAGGAGTTAGTGTATAATCTAGTATATTGCTGCCTAATATAGTAAAACTCATACCCAGAAATAGGATTGTTATCCCAACACTTAATAGGAGGTTCTTATGCATATTCAATTATCTCCACGAATATTTACTATTCAAATAATTTACTACATTATAGTACTGATTCAATTCTCATATGACTCGCACGTCCAAGAAGATAAAATTTACTAGGGGTACTTTGTCCATATATTTTAAATCCTTTAAAATCCCTTACACCATGATACCCCCATTGAGTTGCTGTCCAATAGATTATATCAATATCTCAGATCATTTTTCCATTAAATTTAACAATTCTATTTCTACCAAAAGTCCATACCCAACCCTCTGAAGGATAATCACCTAAAAACCCTTCATGTTTTCCAATATATAAACTTACAGGCCATAATGTAAATGGTATAAAATATTGGTTAATAATGGACCAAGTTAAAAATGAAATTAACCATATATTAAATAACACTAGATAAGCAAGATAATGATTTACGTTTAATTTATAAAGTAATTCAAGTGCTTTTATAAAATAAGGCAGTGATCCATTTTGAAAAAACAATGAACAATTTGTAAGAGACGCAATAAAAACACAATTAAAATTTTCCTTAATCTGAGAAGAACCAGGATTTTGATAATTGCTTGTATTAATTGGATTGTAAAGATTAATGTCATCATATCTAAAAGAAACTAATTTCTGTGCTTGTCTCTCATTTAAACCTGCTAATAAACCAAACTTATTGAGCTCCTCTAAAGCCTTGAATAATATATTTTCCATTTCAATTCTTGAATTAGATTCATTTAATTTTACTGGAGTTTTGCGTTTTTAGTATCCATAACTATTAGTTCGCAATATTCATT
>CAZHIY010000097.1:0-7725 GCA_964533085.1 uncultured Thermoplasmatales archaeon
AAATCCCCAAAAGTAAGACCTCCGAGACTATAGAAAATGAAACCATCATTATACTTTTCAAAAGGTTGAAAAGTATGCGGGTGATGTCCCATAATAACATCCACACCCGCATCAATCAGCTTATGTGAGATCTCGCTGTGTTCTGAAATGATATAAATATGGTCTTGCTCAAATGCATTAATATTACAGGCTATTGTATCTTTTTCTGTTCCTTGAATATAAGGATTTGATAATTCCCCAATAGTATCATTATCAGTTGAGAAAAAAACAAACAGTTCACCATTTTCATTTGGTAGATTAATTGTAATTTTTAATATATTATCACTATAATCAGGTGGAATTGACTTTAAAAACTCGTTAGTTTTAATCATTAAAATTGTTTTGTTATTTAAATTTGAACTATTTCCAATCATTACATTAAGAGCTTGTATATGGGAAGATGCAGCTTCATAATATGGATTTTCAAAAAATATATCCTCATAGTGAATATTGAAAAAATACAGATTCACAAATCCAATTGATGCAATAGTAAGAGCTGATACGATAATTACTATAAGAGTAAGTTTTAATGATAGGCTGATATTTATCTTTCCTTTCATTATTTTCTCGCCTTTTTAAAATAAATATATTTTAGAGTTTGAATTCCCATCTCTTATTTGAAAACACTTTTTAATTTATAATAATTTGTAGAAAAAACCTAAAATTCAATTCTTGCTTTTATCTATTGAATCCTACATTAAAAAAATGTAAGGATAATTCCTTACAAAAAAATATATCTTATATATCCATTATGTATAAAGTGAGTATTAGTGAGCAATTATGCCAAAGGTTAGTTTAGACATTGAATCATTTAAAGCTCTTGCTAGCGAGACAAGACTTGACATACTTAGGGTTCTTGATGGGAAAAAAATGAACTTAAATGAAATAACAAAAGCTACAAAATTACATAAAATGACCTTGCATGAGCATTTATCAAAACTAACATCTGCAGGTTTTATAAAAAAAATAGAAAGAGAAGGTCATAAATGGGTATACTACAAGCTTTCATGGAAAGGTCAGGGGCTTCTTCATCCTGAAAATACAAGGATTGTTGTTATGTTTAGTATGACTTTTTTTACACTTATATTTGGAATATTTGCTTTTGTTAGTTATATCAGACAACAACCTGTCTCTTATGCTCGTGAACTTTTGATGGGGGATTCAAATGCTAAATCTGCGACAGTAAATGATCCATTTTTTTTGTATCTTACAGTTATTATTATGATAATTTTTTCTGTTCTTTTCACTATATCAATTTGGAGATATAAAAGGAATAAACCACAAAAACTCTAATAATCCCCTTTTTTATTTGTTTGAAGAATATGCAGGGGCTTATGGTCTAGTGGTTATGACGTCGCCTTCACACGGCGGAGGTCGCCGGTTCAAATCCGGCTAAGCCCATATCGAGAATCTCTAACGATATTCTCGAAGAATAATTAGATATTTTAAGGCTTTCAGGTGTGACCAAGGGGCATATAAAAGAGGTCCGCCGGGCACTAAAAAACTATCAAAAGTATATATTATTCAAATTAGACTATAAAAAAAGTATCCAATATTTTATAAAATTACAGCAAGAATGTTCAATTGCGTACTACAAAAAACAGATGTATCAAATAAAGAAATTCCTGAAACATCTAAAATGCTCAAAGCTTCTTCGCGAGCAGTATGATTTGCGATAGAATAAGGAACGCGAAAGTAAAAGTAAAGATGAATTTACTTTTTTTCCTACGTTTGAAAAAACCTGCAGCATTTGTCATGAAACTAATCCCCTAGCCATGTGTTATACTCGGAAAAATTCAAAGGATGGCTATAATTCTAGTTGCAAGGATTGTAATTTGAAAAAAATGAAAAAATATCAAATGAGAATAAAAAAACGGCATAAAAAAATTCCAAAAGAAAAACGTTGTCATACATGTAAACAGTTGCTCCCCTCATCAGAGTTTCAAAAAAGTAATATTTCAAATGATGGGCTTGATCTATATTGTAAAAAATGTAAAAACCAGATGAGAAAAGAATATCTCCAAAGACCAGAATTGCGCAAAAAGATAAAGGAATGGAAACGGCAATATCATAAGAAACCAGAGGTACGTGAGAAAGACAGAAAGCGAGCCCGGGAATACTACAAACGACCGTATGTAAAAGCAAAGGCAGCAGCATATAGGGAGAAGCATCGTGCAAAACCTGAAGCTAAACGTCACAGACAACAGTATGCCAAGGGATATTACAAAAGGAAAAAAAGTTAATAAAGTAAATTGAGAGTAAAAAATAGGTTTTTATAAATTTTTACGTATTTTCAACAACATACCTGCTTTTTACCAATATATTGTAGAATTTCTTTCAAAGTAACAGTGTTATAGTTTTAATTGGTTGAATAATTATCTAAACTATCAGGGCAATTTATAAGTCTCTTATAGATTTGCATCTAAGAACACTGCATAGGTCTGGGCTACTGTAGAAGACCTGCAGATGAAAAGCCGCAATTATAAAAAACCGAGTTTATATTATATTTCTAATGGTGATGTTTTGAGCAGGGTAAATAACGAATTGGATGAAGTTGAAGAAAGACTTTCAGATATTTTACAACAATGCAGTCTTGATCCATTTGTTTCTGTTGATACTATCAAGAGGTGGATGGCCGATATAAACGATGAAGATCCAATGACGTCAGTGAACATGCTTACCGGTCTATTAGATAAGGAAACCCTTGGGGATGAAGATGTATTTCAGAATCTCATTAACACAATGATCAATCTTAGCCATCTTTTGCCTGCAAAAAAACTTAATGGTGAAACATTCTCAGATGTGTTAAAAAAACGGGAAAAACAAGGAAAACCATCCAAAGTACATCTTACTACCACAACGCTTCCACCAATGCAATGGATTAATCATTATCACAAAGCCATGTATTATATGACCAAACAGAATTTTTTCCAAGCTTCAAAAGAATTTGATAAAACCTTTGAAAAACTCCTTAAAACAAAAACAACAAATCAAGACATTTATCGGGTTTTTTGTAATGCAGGACTATCGTATCTATATTCAGGAAAACCACTTCTTGGCATAAATTGTATTGAGATGGCCTCTGAGCTTAACCCACAATATACCTTTGCCTTAAAACAATTACAAAAGTACAACCGAGGAGACTTTGATGATGTTATCCAACTGGGACTTCTTACAGAGATTAAGAATAATTTTGAGGAATGGGAAAAAAGACCTGATTATCTTCATTTGGATACAGTTATGAAATGGTCTGAAAAAAAGATACTCAATAAACTTATCTCATTTGGTGTCACTGTTGATAAGAAAGAATTTATCAAGATGGTAAAAACAGTTAATCATCCTGAAGATCTTGCTAAAAAACTCTTCTATCCTCAAACGAATATAGCAGGAAAAGATGAGGATTTTATCTGGATTGCAGCATATGCATTATGGGACATATACTGTCCTGATGAGCCAACTATTTCAAGTTTTAATGATGTATTACATGAAGCTTTCATATTCGTTTCAAAAACTTATGTAAAAAACAAAAGAAATAAGAAAAAACACAAAGATTTTGAAAAAACATGTACCAAGTATTTGAAAAAACTGCAAACATATTTTTTTTCTGAGAAAAAAGGTTTTTTACAACAATGGCAAAAAACAATTGAAGATAAAATGGATTCTAGTTATGAATTAAAAACTTTTTTAACATCTCTTTTAGCCAGTCCTAAACTTGAAAAAGAAGTTCTCGAAGTTGTATATCATCTAAATAAACAAATTCCTCATCCAGATTGGCTAGGCGTAGAAATCATTAGTAATATCATCCATAACAATCCTCAAGGGAATGAATTATACAAAGAATTGAAACATAAACATCCCTTTTATTGTTATGTCGCCTGTGATATAGCACAGTACTATTTGGATAAAGAGGATTATTTACATGCTGAGTTTTATCTAACAAATGCACTTGAAATAGTTGATGGTCGAGCTGAAAAAAACAAGCTATCACTTGACACAGCAGAAACAACAATTTATGATGATTATATCAATGTGATTAATCTTCTTGAAGAAGTTTTCAAAAAAAGCAATGCTGATTCAAAAAAGAAAAAACTATTGAAGGCTAAAAAACGAATCGTTGAAAAAAGATCAAAGGTCTATTCAAAATCACCAAAAATTGAAAAAATAGATAAGGCAATGAATAAATTATTTACCAAGGTGGAAACTGACCTAGCAGAAAAAAGTAATGCATTTCAATATTATAACTATCTTACTCGATTTGATATAAATTTTGAAACAGAAGAACCGATTAAAACTAAAGAAACCTACTTAAAGATTCATCCTGAAAGTTTTCTTAACTCAAGGAAATCAAAAGGAAAAAATCATTTGAACAAGAAATTCCGTTCGAAGATTGGTCGCAATGATCCATGTTATTGTGGTTCTGGGAAGAAGTATAAGAAATGCTGTCTGGATCGGGACAGAAAAAAGATGGGATAACGTTAGAAAGCCGATGAGGATAATAGTAAATCACTAAAACAAACTTATTAACTGCGGCTGGGAATACTGCGCGGTCTGTAATGATAATGTAAGACCCATATAATGAAAAATCCAATTATAGTTTCAATTTTCTTACAATATTTTGCATCGTATATTCTTTTTTTACCTCAGCATAATAATATGCTTCATCTCTTGTTCCCTCTGTTATAAGAATAGTGACTTTTCCAATATGACTTCGTCCTGTTCTGCCTTTTCGTTGGATAGCTCTTATTTCCGAAGGGATCGGCTCATAAAAAATAACCCGAGTTACATTAGGTATATCTATACCTTCTTCTGCTACAGATGTTGCTATTAAAACATTTATTTCTCTCTGTCGGAATCTATCAATGATTTCTTTTTGTTCTTTTTGATTCATCCCTTTAACAGTTCCTTGACTGGCTTGACCAACAAACCGGTGAATTCTTGCTTGTGGAATGCTCCTCAATGTTTCTTCTATCGAATCGATGGTGTTTCTATATTGTGTGAATACTAGAATGAGAGGGTCACTATCTTCTTCAAACTGTTTTTCAACTATTTTTTTTAACACATCTAGTTTTGGATGAGATACCTTGATATCTTTTTTTGCAAGGTCGACACCTTGCTTTAGAGATTCATGTCTTAGAAACATTCGTTCTGATTTTGATAATTTCTTTTTCTTTTCAAACTTGTCAATATATTTCAGAAAAGGTTCAGCACCTTGTGTTTCAATGAGTTCAAGACAATGATATGCTTGTAATATTACTGCTTGATTGGTGTAGGTTGCAAAAGCATATGGTGTTTTCCCAAACCTTTTCTTGATGGTTTCTCTTGCACCAAGAATGTCTTTTTTAGAGATGTAATCAGGTTTTTTGTAAGTAAGAATACCAAGTTTATTGAGTTTAGCAAGTTTTTCAAGAAAAAGATCATGCAACGGCTTTTGGATTTTCCACAATCCATCATCCATAGGGATTTTAATCCAGTTGATCTGAATCTCTTTAACATGATCTTTAACGTCGTAATCATCTCGCACTCTACTTTCAACATGTTTGATTTTAAGGTTTTCAAAAATTTGTTTAATCTTCTTTTTCTTAGAGCCGGGCGATGCGGTAAGTCCAAGAATTAAACCATCAAATATTCTTGCAATTTCAACATAAGCATATTTTTCCACTGCTTTATGCATCTCATCAAAAATAACAAGACCAAACCCTTTGAGAGTGTACAGCTTATTTTCTAAATCATTTTGTATTGTTTGTGGAGTAGATACTACTATAGTTGCCTGATCAAAAAGTCTTACTCGCTTTTTTGCAGGAATACTTCCTGAGAGCATACATATCTTGTTTTCATCTATTTTAAGAAAATTTTTGGAATTTTCAAAATGCTGCATTACAAGTGGCTTTGTTGGAGCAAGAAAAAGCACTTTCTTTGGAAGAATCTCAGCGATAACAAGAAATGCAATAATTGTCTTTCCAAGACCTGTTGGCAAAATAACAGCAGTATTTTCTAAAGCTGCATTTTTTGCAATATTTATTTGGAATGGTTTAGCGATAATAGAATTATCTTTGATGTATTCATGGCTTACATAGGTATCTTTTTTTCCATAAACCGGTGTATCTTCTCGGATAAACATTGATAGTTTGGTTTGAACCATCTTAATAATCCCAAAATATATTTTCACTGCCACATTTTGGACATTTTGTAGCAGTTAAAAATTCCTGTTTTCCTCCACTAAAATTACCATGATGAGTTATGTTAAATCTTTCTTTCAAGATTCGCTGTGTTTCTAATTCTACAAGTCTATTTTCAGGTGTGACATTTATTGTGAACCATCGTGCTTTCAATCCTTCCTTGTTGTGGCATTTCAGACATGCAAAGGGACCAAAACCCTTCAGCTCACCTGGAAGATTTTTTATTTCATCTCTTGTCAGTTCTTTTATTTTTATCTCAGGAATAAGTTGCTGATTTTCAAGTTCAATGTTTTTTTCACAGAGCCAATTGATAGTTTCGTTTTTAATGGTGCTGTGTTTATATTCAAACCATTTCTCTCTTAGTTTTGGATGTTCAAGTAGCAGTTCTTTGAAATTTCTAAATGGTTTTTTTATTTCTAGGGCTTTGTGGAATTTTTCAGCTACATTAAAATCTTTCATAGTGTACACAAACGTTTCCATGATAAAAAACTCATCTTGTGGAAGCCTTGGAGGAATATAGATAAAGCGGTCGTCATCTGAACATGAATCAAGTTTTTCTTTAACTTCTTCTGGTTCACCAAGCGCATCATTATAATAAATAAGTTCATTGTTTTTTGTATCAATATGATAAACATGCTCTACACTTGAATCCTCATATGCATCAACTAATTCTTCAAAATCTATATTTAGTTTCATTTTATTTCTCCAATATTTTCAAGACATTTCTTTTAATTTTTGTAACCCTTCATTGATTTTGATTTACGATTTTTCGATGATTTTAATGAGTATTTTCTGGTTTTAGTATTTCTTTTTCTTTGATGTTGGAGTTGACTGCTTTTATATCGTAGTTTTTCTATTATGTTATTTCTTGTCATTATAATTGTTCTAGTAGTAACCTTCTATAAATTTTAAATAATCATCAATAACCATATGATTTGATGAATTTTTTTCAATTGGTTCTATTTCAGTTAATGGCATCAATGAAGTGATGCCTTTCAGATCAATTTCACAAACAACTCGCCGAGGAGTGACTGAGGTGAATCCAAGGACGGTAAAGATATCTGACTTTTTCCGTTCTCGTATTTGTGCTTTGAATGGGAAGGTGATATAATCTTCGAGGTAACAGCAAAATGCAATGTCTTGTTCATCCTCCCCATATGAATCAGTGAGCACGATCTCTATTCTTTTTTCTCGATTTTTCTCAGCTAATACGTTTTCATAATCTATCATAGATTCATCAGACCTCCTCTTCAAGATAGATATTCTTCAATGGTTTATCAAATATTTCTTCCATCTCGTACTCTCGTTTTTTTTCTTATGCATAAATCCTTTCGCAGCATCACTATTGCGCGTTTTAAAGTAATCCTAATTCCTTCTTCATGGGCGTGTAATCTACAAGTTGAGCACTAGTTCTGTTCGGTAGTTTTTTTCCTTTGTTTTCAAGAGATTCTATCAATTTAATCAATTTCTGTTTCCCCTCTAGTGTTTTTGATACATCAATAGGTTTTTC
>CAZHIY010000098.1:0-7642 GCA_964533085.1 uncultured Thermoplasmatales archaeon
AGATCAACGATGATGAAAAACACATATACTTAGCAAAACGCAAAACTCCAGTAACTAATTTATATTTTTTACAAGTTCAATAGATTTTAAAAGATTGCAGATCCTGCAAATCTCTACTAAGACTAATTTATCATCTCCTTTAACAATTCGATCTGCAGATAAAGAAATCTCCCTTAAAATTTTTTTATCAGATATCTCTAGCAAACCTCTTTTTCCTGAAACATATCGTGATACTGCAGCTTCTGTAATTCCTAGCATGCCCGCAACTTTTCTCTGATTAAGTTTATGATTCTTAATTAAATTTTTAGCTAGCTCTTTTCTAATTACAGGCAGTATATTCCAAACAATGTTTTCATAGAACAAATCATTATTCTTACATATAATTGCATTACATGATATTTCATCACTCGTTATATATCCTATTTTTTTTGAAACTTGTTCTGTTGATTTTAAAAGATTACATATTCTACAGGTCTCAATTGATAATTGAGCACCTCCATTTTTATAGATGTTTCTTGTAGATTTATCAATTTCACGTAGAATATTTTTATCTGTTACACCAATACCACCTCGTTTATTTGAAAGATATTGGGAAACTGCTGCCGGAGTTAATTTAATAATTTCAGCAATTTGTTTTTGAGTTAAATTATAATTTTTCATGAGGCTTTTTACAAATCCTTTTCTTATTGAAGGTAAAACATTCCAAACAATGTATTCACAAGGAATTTTCTCCATAAAATCTGTATAACACTTAACATATATGAACATAGCGAGTAATGCAATAATTTTATGATGAAAACTTTGAATAATTTTTTTAAAAATTTATACTATTAAACTTCGTTTCCTATCATAAATTAATAGTATCTTCTAACTCATATTAGTTAACTTGATCAAAAAAAAAAAGAAAAAAAGAGGTTGCTAGAGATAATCTATAATCCTAGCAGATTTCTTAAAATAGCACTAGCAAATGGGAACTTCTCAAATAACAGCTCTATTAAGTTAAAATTAGTTGCTCTGTTTCGCGGAATTTTTATTGAAAATTCTGTCATATCACTTTCATTTCCATAGAAGTCCTTTGCTTTTGCTGTAATTAAGTATGTTCCTTTCTCTTCCCATAAATGAACTAAAGATACTGTTTTACTTATTTTATATGGTCCAATCCATTCAGCTGTGGTTCCATCATTCCAATCGATCCAATAGTAAACAGCATCTCCCTCAGCATCCGCTGTTGACAGCTCAAAGGTTAAATTCACACCTGCACTACCCTCTGTAGGTCCATCTATAGTAGGTGCATCCGGTTGTGTATTATTTCTAACAGGGTAACCTTCATCTTGCCATGCTGTAATTCCGCCAAGCATGTTGTAGATTGTTCCATTAAACTCAGCGCCCATAATGATATAAGAGCTTAACAGACTTCTATACCCACCTGCACAGTAAAGTACTACCTCATTACCTTCATATATCTCAAGAAAGTCAGCTAATCCCTCTGGAGTTTCCAATAGAGGTTTTGTATACCATATGGGACACTCTGGCCATGGAGTTTTAATGTAACTTTCATTCCATTCATAGTCATATCTGACATCAATTGGTATCTGTATACCATTTGCAGTATCCTTACACAAATTCCATACATCATCAACAGTAATATTTAAAATACCACCAGGCGCAGTAGGAAGTAACGATGCCTTCCATTCAGTTATACCTCCAACCATGTTATATATCTTCCCTGAAAATCCTGCATTAAGAATAATATTTGCTGCTTTCCAGCTTCTACCTCCCTTTTTACAGTATACAACTATATCCTTACCATTATATAAGGACATAAACTTCGCAAGCAAGGTCTCATCCTCTAACCGATCAAGACAAAAGTGTCTAGGATGTTCAGGAATAGGAGTATCAATTCTTTCTGGATTCCATTCATCATTTCTTCTAACATCTATAGGAATCTCAAGGCTGCAAGAACCATTTAGCATATCCCAGGTCTCATTAACTGTTAAATTAGTAATAGCCATGCTTAATGGTTGAGACTTATCTTTATCATAAACAAATTTTTTCCCCATTCCTGTCGCACTTACAGATATTCCAGAAGACACCAGCATCATTCCAATTACAAATAAGGACACAATTATTTTCTTATCCATATTTTATAACCTCCTAGAAATATAATAAATCAGGGGTTTATAAACATACCGAATTATATTATAAAAAGATGATATAAAAATCTTAAAAATTATTTCAAATTTAAATATGATTAACTAAAATTTAACATCTAAAAATAACATTATATTTCTAACAATATAATAATAAAAAAAAAAGAGATAGCTAGAAATAACCTATAATCCTAGCAGATTTCTTAAAATAACACTAGCCAATGGGAACTTCTCAAAAAGCAGTTCAAGCAGATTGAAACTGGTCGTCCTACTTCGTGGAATCTTTATATTAATTGTTACCCAATCGCTTTCATTTCCATGATAGTCCTTTGCTATTGCTGAGATTGTGTATTTACCTTTCTCTTCAAACATATGGATAATCTCAATAGTCTCACCTGGATAATATGGACCAATCCAACCAGTATCTGTTGTGTCATTCCAATCGACAAAGAAGAGAACGCCATCGTCCTCAGGATCTGTTGCGGATATTTCAAAGGTTACATTTACACCTGATCCTGCTTTACTAGGACCTGAAATTGTCGGTTCATCTGCTTCTGTGTTATTTCTTATAGGATATCCTGCTCCTTCCCATCCAGTTATTCCACCTAGCATGTTATAGAGTGTCCCATTAAAATCAGCGCCCATAATGATATAAGAGCTTAACAGACTTCTATAACCACCTGCACAGTAAAGTACTACCTCATTACCTTCATATATCTCAAGAAAGTCACCCAAACCCTCAGGAGTCTCCAATAGAGGTTTTGGATACCATACGGGGCTCTCTGGCCATGGTCCAGTATCAATAAATCCAGCATACCATTCATAGTCATACCTGACATCAATAGGTATTTGAATACCATTATCAGGATCATTACATAACAGTTCTACATCATCTACTGTAATGTTTAGAATGCCACCAGGTACAGTAGGAAGTCCTTGTGCCTTCCATTCATTTAGTCCACCAATCATATTATAGAGCGTCCCTGTAAAACCAGCATTAAGAATAATATTTGCTGCTTTCCAGCTTCGACTTCCACTTTTACAGCCAATAATAAGAGTGTCATAATCATATAATGACATAAACTTCTCAAGCAAGGTCTCGTCCTGTAAAAGATGAAGATTATAATGTCTAGGATGCTCTGGAATTGGAGTATCAATTCTTTCCGGATTCCATTCATCATTTCTTCTAACATCGATATAAATCTGAATGCCATCACCAATATTGTTTAACATATCCCATGTCTCGTTAACTGTTATATTTGTTATACCGTTATTTAATGGTTGAGATATACCATTTTTATATATCGATTTATTTTCCATTCTTGTCGCACTTACAGATATTCCTGAAGAAACCAGCATCAGTCCAATTACAAATATGGACAGGATTGTTTTCTTTTCCATTTTATATTAACCTCCCTAAAATAATAATAATTAAACCCTTTATAAATGTACCGATTGTTAACTATGATATTTTTATAAAATAGTGTTTATTAATATTGTTTGTAATAATTAGAAATAAAAGTTTGTGAAGTATTAATAAAAATAAAAAAAAAAAGATTTAGTGGGCTAATCTAAAGCCCAAATATGTATTTGAATAACTGAAACATATGCGGGAATCTTTCAGATAACCAAGTCATTACATTATAATTATTACCCACTGATCTGCTGCGTGGTATCTTTATTATATGTTTTGACCAATCACTATATTCACCATATTCATCCGTTGCTCTTGCTCTAATAGTATATTCCTTTTTTTCCGCCCAAGAATGACTCAATGTTACCACTTCACCTGATTCATAAAAATCAGTTTCATTAATGGTTCCATCACCCCATTCAACAGTATATTTTATAGTATTATCGTCATCAATTGAAACAAATGTAAAATCGTATTCTACATCAGTAGTCCCCTCAGCCGGTCCATCAATATCTGGATCGGTTGGTGGTGGATTTACACCAGTTTCAAAGGTCCACACAGGAGTTTCACTAGACTCCCCTGATTTATCCCGGGTGACAATCTTCCAATAATATTTCTCAAATAACTGCATATCACCTTCACCATATGGGTCATAAGAAGGCTCATGTTGCGTTGTTTGATAAGATGGTGGATCATATAAACCGAAATATACATCATAAGTTAAAGTGTCTCCTGAATTGGGATCACTTCCATTCCAGAAAAGACTAGCATTGACAGGTACATTTTTTGATTTATCAGGTGGTCTAGGATCTTTTGCTGGATTCGGTGCGTAATTTGGTTCAGTTTGGAAATTCCATATCTCTCCAGGTGAACTTAGCCCATATTTGTCCCATGATACAATCTTCCATTCATACTTAGTATCAAATTCAAGGGTTTGCCCAAGTGGTGTAGGATCATAAATTGTTCCACTATAATTATGTTCAACCTGTTTTGGATCACCTTGTGGATCATCTTCCTCAAAATATATATCATATTTTGTTTCATCGCCATCAGGATCTCCACCCCACCAGGTTAGGTTTGTATCAATTGGATATAAAGTTGTAGTTCCGTTCCTTGGATCGGGATTACTTGGTTCAAAGGGAGGATTATTCCCTCTTGTTGTAAAACTCATAACTTCACCGTATGTTGGTTCACCTAAATCGTTCCATACATCAACCTTCCAATAATATGTTGTAGTCCAGTTGAGGTTTCCAGGAGGATTATATTTCGGGGCTGATCCATTATTAACAACTCTAGGAGGAGGATTAGCATCACCGAAATACACATCATATTTCTTAGGATCGGTATCAACACCTGCTAAAAAACCTGCGGTTTCGTCCACATATTTTTCATTTTCTTTATCAAAAGCAGCGGCAAGTACCATAATATTACTCTGTTTTACATGATCAAAATATCTTGGGGGATTATCAGCATCATTATGATCACATCCATCCCAATAGATGGTTTCGCTAAACGTGTCCCCAGCATCTATAGTGGTATCATCATTAAATGCATAATCCTTAAATTCAAATGTATAAGGATTACCGAATTTATCATCCCACCATTCAGACTCAACCTCTGTTACCTGTACATGTAAATGCCCGTCATACTCACTTGCTTCATTATTTGTGACTTCGACATCAATCTTCATCTCAGAATTTGTCCATGATAAAACCTTTTCAATAGGAACTGTAGTTTCCTCATCTTCTGGGTCCATATTAACAGCACCAAGCCATTCAACATTTAAAGAAAGATCTATATCCTTTACAGTTCTAGCACCACAAGCAAGTATACTTGTATTAAATTCTGCTTTTCTCTCATCGACTGTAGGACCTCCTCCAGTAACTCTATCAAAACTTCCATCCCAATCAGTTGTAGGAGATACAAGTACCTGTAACTCGCTCTTTCTCATCTTTGAATGGTTATTTTTATTATATACATAAGTTATATAATAAAATGGATGCCAGCCTTCTGCGTATAATTCCTTCAATGCTTGATGAGAGTATTTACAAGGAACGCATGTGGTCATAGTAAAAAATTCTCCAAAAATGTTGTGAGAATAGTCTCTATCATCAATAGGCTCTTGCTCCATTGATTTTTTTTGCGAGGTAGCGGAAGTAAAAGCACCCATTCCGCTAGACAGCACCAGCATACTAACTAAGACTCCAATTATGATTCTTTTCATAATTCACCTCCAAATTAACAAATGTTAATTCACTTATTAGTATTATAAGTTTTCGCATAATACTATTTATATAATAACTATAAATCCAATAGATTTTTTATAACTTGAAATGCACAAGGGAATCGTTCGAATAACCAGTTTATCAGATCAAAATTTAATGCCCTATTTCGTGGAATTTTAATTTCCATCTCGGACCATTCACTATTAGACCCGCAGAACTCGTCTCTAGCTCTTGCTTTTATTATGTATGTTGCAGGTAAATCCCAAGCATGGTTAACAATTACTTCTTCACCGGAGGATATCGGTCCTTCTTCATCACTTTTGCCATCTCCCCAATCAATTTCATAAATGACTTTATCTCCTTCCGGATCTGTTGTAACAAATATAAAGCCATATTCTATCCCTACTGAGCCTTTTCTGGGTCCATCCATATCAGGTTTTTCAGGGGGCAGTTGTGTTCCTATTCTTATAGTATATAGTATTGACCAATCGCTCTCAAAATCATGTGCATCTTTTGCCATAGCCTTGATATCATACTCGCCATCTGTATCCCATGTATGTGAAGCAGTTGTCTCTTCTCCAGATGCAAAAGGCCCAAACCAATCATCAAATGTACCATCACCCCAATCTACATAGTAATAAATGTCATGGCCTTCATAATCATCAGATACAAATGTATATATTAATTCTTCTCCAGCATCACCACATTTTGGACCTATTATTGTTGGTGGAGCTGGAGGTTGATTTCCAATTTTTACTTCATAACATTTGGACCACTTACTATCACCCCAGATATCCATTGACATAGCCTTTACACAATATGCTCCTTCCTCATCCCATGAATGAGAAACAGTCACCGGTTCACCAGATTCATATGGTCCAAACCAATCCGTTATTTCTCCGTCTCCCCAATCGATTTTAATCCATACTTCATCTCCTTCAGGATCATTTATTGTAAAAGTATATTCATATTCCACATCGGGTTCTCCATCTGTGGGACCTGAAATAATCGGTGGTTCTTGTTCATTGCCCTGCTCATATTTAATGATTTTAAATTCGTCAATATCTCCTTCAAAATAATCTGTTGAAGTATGAGAATGCATACCCATTTTAGTTTTTGAATAATCATCGTTCTCAATTTCGCAAAGCCAGTGGGTAAATTTAGAATCTAAACTATCATCGATATAAAGTGTTACAGTAGGATCTGTCGTTATTCCATTGAAATAATATTCAGCATGATGCCAGTCTCCATCATTGTATACACCATCAGAATATAGGATGATACCACACAACTGAGTAATTTTGTAGAATAATAAAGAGCCATTAGATTTCAATTCTATTCTAAATTCTGGATTATTTCCCCATGGTGCAGTTGCAGAAAAAATAAGACCTCCATTAGTTGACCTAAAATAAAACGATATAATTACATCATCAGTTTTATTGAACATTATTTCAGCTGCGTGAGTTGTAAAATCAACATAATCATCTACTCCATCAAATTCTAGAGCACATCCTGAATATCCATTTGTAATCCAAGTCGCGCCATATCTTACTCCATCATAACTGGGACTAGATGAATCCCCTACAGTGTTGCCAGAACATTCATCAAACTTCCAATAAGCATTTATAAAATCATCATCATTCAAAGGCATACTAGTAGCAGATTCTCTAATTGATTTAATGTCAGCTTTATTATCATATCCACTTATATTTGGTGCAATAGCTGTTCCTAAAAATAATATAAATATTCCGAAAATTAACAATTTTTTATATTTTCTCTCAATCATTTTTTACCCCAGATAATATTGGTAAATAACGTCTGTTAATTATAATCTATACCATTAACACTATATA
>CAZHIY010000099.1:0-7570 GCA_964533085.1 uncultured Thermoplasmatales archaeon
TTCCCTCGTTCACCACATCCAACATATACAACTACTTGCGCATCACTCCATTTTGCAAGCTGATGCAGCATTACTGTTTTTCCAGTTCCAAAACCACCAGGAATTGCAGCTGTTCCTCCCTTTGCAACAGGGAAAAAGGTATCGATTATACGTTGGCCAGTAATCAAAGGAAGTGTTGGATCATATTTTTTAGCAATAGGTCTTAATTTTCTAACAGGCCATTTTTGCATCATTTGTAGTTTTATATCACCCTTGTCAGTTGAAACTAATGCAATATCATCAACAACTGTATAATCACCTTCTTTGTTGATTTTTAAAATTTTACCACTCACATCAGGTGGAACAATGATTTTATGCAAAATTATTGATGTTTCTTGAACTTCTCCAATCACATCACAACCATTTACTTTATCTCCTGCCTTTGCATTTGGTTTAAAATGCCATTTCTTTTTTCTATCAAGAGCTGGTACTTCTACACCACGCTTAATAAAGTCTCCTGTTATTTTATATATACCTGGTAACGGTCGCTGTATACCATCATATATGTTAGTAAGTAAACCAGGACCCAATTCTACAGAGAGAGGCATACCTGTAGATATTACTTTTTCACCAGGTTTTAAACCAACTGTATCTTCATAAACCTGTATAATTGCATTATCCTTATTCAGACGAATAATCTCTCCAATTAAATTCTTCCCCCCAACCCTTACAACATCATACATTTTTGCTCCACGCATTCCATCTGCTTCAATAACAGGGCCAGAGATTCTGATTATTTTTCCTTTTTGTGATCTATTTATCATGATTTTTGCCTCCAAACATAATTATCCTTTTTCCACTTCAACTCCAACTGCTTTTTTAATTAATTGTGAAATAAAATCCACATGATCTTCCAATCGTCCTTTTTTATCAGGTATCTCAACAATAATTGGAGTATCATGGCCTACTCTGTAATCTTTTAGATATTTACCAAGTGTCTCTGCAATCTTTTCTGTGACGAATAATATTCCAATATCGTCTCTTTCAGATATTTCATTCCAAACTTCTTTTCCACTACCATCTGTAATAAATACATCCTGTATTCCTGCAAGTCTAAAACCAACAGCGGTATCATTGTCACATAATACTGCTATCTTCATGAAGATGCCTCCCTAACCAAATAGTTTTTTACAATTTCAGTTGAAAGACCTTCACCAATTCCTTTTGCCACAATTTTTAAATTCACTATTTCAAATTCTTTTGATACAATGAACCTAATTGTAGGACCAATTGTAACATAATTCTTTGTAGAAATATCTTCTACTAATTTTAATAAATTTGAATCAAGAGCATTCTCAAGAACTTGGACAGATTTGACCGTATTATACTCCTCTATCACATTTTTTAATGAATCATAATATGAAGTGCCTTCTAGAATAGATATTACATGTGGAACGGATTCAAGTCCTACCATTTCCTTAAATTTCCATGACGCAATTTCTTGCCCTTCACCAAGAAATAATTTCTTACATTCTTCCTCATTATAACAAAGTTGCTTTGCCCTAAGAATATTTTTTATCGTGATTGTGTCAATAAGAGTACCAACGAATTTTTGTTTAGCACTTTCACATTTGTATGGAACTTTGGTTTTTTTAAATTTATTAATTATGTATTTCTCAATTGTTGTATCAATTTTTAAAATATCAAATGTATCTTCTGTGACAGCATCAATTACGTCTTTCTCAAAACCATACTCTTTTAGAATTTCCGATAAATTTTGCTTTTCTGATTCTATCATCCTCTGTAATAATATTTTAGTATCTGGTAAAATTGATTTATTTATTATTTCATTATCAATTTTTTTATTTTCAAGTTTGTTTTTTATTGTATTTTTAATGAGATAGATATCAAATTTTTCAATGAATGTATTAAAAAAATCATTCATTTTTTTTGAACTCTCTTTTTGCATCATCTTTATTGTCTGAATCAAATTGTCATCTAGTGATCGTTGTATCTCATATGTATTTTCGCCAGATAAATTATAATCCTTTGATGCATTTAATGCATCCTTAAAATTTATTAAATCCCTGGTATCAATAACACGGTTTAGTTCTTTTTCTGATATAAAGGGGTTCCCTATTGCTTCATATTTTGCATTAGGGTACGCAAACATAACATAAGTTGAAAAAGGTCTTGATATAAGAGTTATAACTACAATAATAACTGAAGCTATTAGAATCCAGAATGGATAATTATACGGATCAAGAATAAATTCAAACAATATTATCTACCCCATTATTTAAGAGAAAAGTATCTTTCCTACTTTTCTTCTAATCTTTTCTTTCTCTCGCTTAAGTATTCCATCAAAGGTATGATCAAGTGTTACTTTACCATCGATTGATTTAATAATTACTCCACCTGAGGTTTCAACTATACCATCGACAGTCAATCCTAGTTCTTGAGCTATTTTTTTATCAGCTGCTCTTGAAATTAAAAGTGAACATTTTCCTCCAATTTTTTTTATTCCTTCTTCAACTAGTTTTTTTACTACTTTTTCGTAATTTTTACCTTTTAAAATTGATAATTCATGATGAGCTTTTGTGAAACATTGTTCAATGATATCTTCTCGGGCATTCATGATTTCTCTTTTGATATCTTGATTTGCTTGAGAAATAAGGATTTTTTTAATATTTTCGCCTCGTTGTTTACCTTCTGATAGAATCCTATTGACGTCTCGTTCTACTTCTTTTTTGGTATTTGTGATAATATTTTTCGCTTGTTTCTCAGCATTTGTTATTATTATGTTTATCTCATTATCTGTATCTTTTTTTATTTGTTCAATGATTTTTTCTGCAGTCATATATCGTCCTGTTTATAATAATCCTAAACCAGTCATAAGAAGTATTCCTACAAGCAGTCCAAAAATAGCAATTGTTTCAGGCATTACCGTATAAATTATACCTCTAGCAGCAACGTCCGGATTTCTAGCAGTAGCAGCAATAGATGAGCTCGCCACCTGACCTTGATTAGCAGCAGATATTCCCGTAAGTCCAACTACAAGCCCTATTCCAATTGCAGAAACTCCAAGCATAGGATTTGACAGGTCTGCTCCTGCAGAGCCTCCCAGTAATCCAGCACCCATCATTAAAAGGATAGCAGTAAGAAGTCCATATACTGCTTGAGTCATTGGTAACACTTGAAATACTAGACATTTACCAAATAAATCTGGCTTTTCACCAGTTACTGCAACAGCAGATGATCCTGCAAGCATAAGTCCCATTGCAGAACCTATTCCTGCTATTCCCATTGAAAGTGCACAACCTATTATTATCATTGATTGCGTTTCTCCCTCCACTCCTGTCATGGGATCAGCAATTACAGTTCCCATTGCCATAACTAGTGCTATCATTGCTAATATTATTAATGACGCTCTTGCTTTTATTTTTCTTATTTTCATATTTTGTCCTCCTTATTTTATCTCTTCAATTTTAGTATATTTTCTATTTATTGAGAAGGGTTCAAATTTTTTCCCTCCTCCTTCATAAAACCTATTAAAAAACTCAACATATTGAAGTCTAAGAGAATGTACTCCTGCACCAAGGGTCTGAAGAACAAGGTTTGCAGTATGCGCAATAATTAAAATGATTGGAGTAATAATTATCCCTACGACAGGTATCATCTGAGGAATGATTTGAGCTACTATATTAAATGCTAGGGCCATACCTGTCGTTGCTAGACCAAGTGCAAGCAACCTTGCATACGATAGCCAATCACCAATATAACCAGTAATATCAAAGAAGCCAAGAGGGCCTGCATGTTTCAATTTTAAAATAAGACCAATAATTAAAAGAATTACTGCTAAATAAAATACAATTGTTCCCAAATTCCAAATATGAAGTAAAAGTGCTCCAATTAGTAGTCCTCCACCAATTTGAAGAGGCACCCAAGATAGGTGTTGAGTAATTAAAGAATTAAAATCCTTTCTTTTATAGGTTTGATAAATTGCTAGGATAATTCCAATATTAAGATGAATAAGACCAAATATTAGTGCTACTAATAAAATGACAAGTGGATCACGTAGAGACCCAATTGGAAAATGTGTTCCGGTAATTGTTATACTATAGAGTTGTCTGTTAAGATCATTAAAGACAAAACGTGGTATAAAATCACCGAAAAAACTATTTGTTAAAACTCCAACAATAATTGTAACTAATGCAAGCCAAATTCCCATAAAAGACCAATTTTTAATAGTCTCACTAATTTTTGAAAATTTTACATATCCAAAAATTGAAAGAATTAGAAGTACAAGGCCATATCCTGCATCTCCAAGCATGATTCCAAAGAACAACACAAAAAATATCCCCATAAAGATCATCGGATCAATCTCATTATATTTTGGAGTTGCAAATAAATCAAGAAAAGTTCTGAAAGGTTTTGCCCACTCGGGAGTTTTAAGATGTACCGGTGGATTATCAGGATTTATAGATGGTTTTTCGAAAGTATACATCACATGATCTTTAGATACGTCTGTTAAGGAACCTCTTAATGTTTCCTCATTTTTTTCTAAAACCCAACCATTTATGATATATGTTGAATTTGTCATGTCAAAATTCTTAGATACTTCCTTTCTAACCCTCTCAATTTTTAATTCTTCTCTTAAAGCAAACAAATCATCAAGTTGCTCTTTAGCAAAATTTCTTAAATCTGAAATAATTTTTTTCTTTTCCTTTTCAATTTCCTTTTTTTCATTTTGTAATGATTTTAAAACTTCATTAGGTGAACCTGAAGCAATATCGATATCAAGTTCTGTTATTTTTTCTCTGCAAATTTTCATAATTTTTTCTTTTTCAGATATATAAACAACAACCAAAATAGCCCATTGGGTATCCTTGCCACTGCCAATCTGCTTTGAAAAAATAATAGATTTTTCTAGAGCTTTAATTTCTTTACTTAATGATTCAAAATCATTTGTTATACCAACTTTTACATAAAGATATTCAGACTCTCCAATATCTGATAGATCTATATCAAAATCCTTAATATAATCCAATTGATCGATATCATTATTTATTTTACTAGTTCTATTTATACAATCTTGTAATTTCTTGTCATGTTCTAAAATTTTTTTTTCAATTTCTTCTAAAAGACCTTCTGCATATGAATTCATTTCATCAAGACTACGATCCTCTACAGGCCGTATTTCAGGTAAATCTGGATGAAAAATTGCTTTTATTCCACTTTTTTTAGGTTTAATTTTTTTTAATATGTCTATTAATCTTGAGATACGCAATTCATAAGTTATGCAAGTTTCAGCATCATTTTGCATTTGCAAGAATTCATCATTTTCTAAAACTTCTTCCTTTGCTTTTGAAATGTCAATTATCTCTAAAACTCCAGTTTCGTGGAGATTTTTTATTACATCATTTATATAGTTTTGATGGACAACTATTGTAGTTTTTTTCATAGGCAATGGAAATAGAATTTTTTAACCCCCCTCTGCTATCTCCTTGATTATTGCTTCAATAGCCTTTTTGATGTTCTTACTTGCTGATTCTCTAATTTTTAAAATATCTTTTTTACTTCTAACATTAATTTTTTGAATTTCTTTTTTTGCTTCTAATTCAGCCGTACTGATAAATTCCTTAGATTTTGTTTGAGCTTTTTTTATAGAATTTTCTTTTTCTTTTTCTCCGTCAACTTTTGCCTTTTCAATAATATTTATGGCATCCTTTTTTGCAGTCTCAATTTTTTCAAGAGCTCCTTTTTCAACTTCTTTTATATCTTTAATAGATTTAGATGCCATTTGATACCCGAATATATAAGATATTTATAAATTTTAATATGACCCAGACAATGAAAATATTAAGAAAAAAAAAATTACATACCCCAGAATTTATCTGTTTTTCTTTTTATTTCAAAAATTTTATTTAAGACATCCCTTTCATCAGTGTTTAGAACGTCCATATCTCGCAACTTTTTTGCATCACTTGCAGGTAAATCTGTATATAGAATGTCTTCTCCTTTAATCTGCCTTCCAACAGTTATCCCTTCAATAGATATTGCTACTTCTTGTCCTTGGATAGCTTCATCAATAGATTTGTTTTCTGATTGAATACCTTTAATTGATCCAATACTTCTACCATCTTCCTTCATCAATCGCAGTCCAGTTTTTATTCTGCCACTTAAAACTCTTACTCCGATTACTGCTGGGTGACTTACTCTAAAGACATACTCTGGTAGGAATTTAATCATTCCAGGATGAATATAATCATGTCTTCTTTCCCTTTCAAGCTCTGCTTTCTTTTTATCCAGCCATTCATCATAGTTTTCCATTATTGTATAAATGACGTCCTCATCAAAAATTGTTATATCTACTTTTGTAAGTTCTTCCTTTGCTTCTGGTAATATTCTTACATTAAAAGCAAAGATAATCTTATTAAAAGGGTCAATAGTTGCATCGGTTTCTACAATATCTCTTTTTGAGACATTTCCGATTTCAGCTTTTCGAATCTTTATACTCTTTTCTCTAGATTCTTTGATTAATGCTTCAAGTGATCCTATAGTATCAGCCTTGATAATAATTCCTTGTTCATCTAATTCAAAATCAATCTTTGTTTGATTTTTTATTTCATTAATAACTTCTTCAAGATCATTTTTTACAACTCTAATTGGCGCCCCAGGTATAACATTTTCCAGATTTGGAGATGAAATTTTTATACCACTTGCAGCGTGTACTTCATCAACTTTATCAAAACGCTCACGTGGATCACGAATCTCATCTAGAGGTTTAGGTTTTAAAAGAGCTTTAATGCGTGTAATAATAGGTTCATCTGTGGTACCAATCACAATCTTGTCATCAATCCTTATTGTTCCATTATAAATAATTGCATCAATGGTTTTACCAAGACCAACTTCTTCTTTTACCTCCAAAACACTTCCTTTCCCAGATCCACTTTCAATATGAAGTTTGTCTTCTAAAAATCTTTGCGCAAGTCCAACAAGTACCATAAGAAGTTCAGGAATTCCTTCACCAGTTTTAGCAGAAATCGGAATAACACCTATCGTTTTTCTAAAATCAGAGATATTAAAATACAAATCAGCATTCAATTTTTGCTCAGAAACGGTTCCAATTATCTCATAAATTTTTTCATCAAATATAGATTTCACATTTGGTCTTTGCTTTCCTATTCGCACAATCGAAGGAAAATCGCTCTTTTGCCAACCAGAAATTGCATCTATTTTATTTGCAGCTATGATAAAAGGAGTTTTATATTGCTTTAGTATTTTTATTGATTCGTATGTTTGAGGTTTAAATCCTTCATTTATATCAACAATAAGAATTGCTAAATCTGCAAGTGATCCACCTCTAGTTCTTAAGGTTGTAAAAGCATGATGTCCTGGTGTATCTATAAATAGCAATCCAGGCAGAGAAAACTTTTTTCCTTTCAATAAATCTCCACAAACATCATATATCGCATTAATCGGAACTTCTGTAGCTCCTATATGTTGTGTAATAGCACCAGATTCCCTCGCAGCAACAGTTGTTCCTCTAATAAAATCTAAAAGAGATGTTTTTCCATGATCTACATGA
>CAZHIY010000100.1:0-7555 GCA_964533085.1 uncultured Thermoplasmatales archaeon
TAGCCTAAAATGGGGTCATAAATTCAGAATGAATTTTGACGCCATGTTTTTAAAACTATGTTATCAAACTATCACTTTTAAAAGCTCTAAATCTATTCCGCAATCCTTTAGCTTAGAAATAACTTCTTCTCCAGCATTTTCTTCTATTTCCTTTATGAAATATTGACCAGTTTTGCCCCTCAGATCCGAAAAAGCTATTTGGACAATATCCTCAAAAAAATTACCTATTTTGCATGAATTAACAGAATTAATATCAGAGTCAATATCAACGATTTCTTCTGAATCATCCTCACTATTTATCTTAACATACTTTAGAAAATCATATCTTTTTTCAAGATTTTTAATAATACTACTAATAACCACAACTGCAAAGTCATGAGAAGTTCTCCTAGATGCTACAATATAAATAGCTTTAAGCATCTCCTTAATGAGAGTAGAATTATCTAACTCAGACATTCCTATCTACACAACAACCTATCAATACTCTCTTTTAGTTCTATGAATTCAAAAGGTTTTGTTATATAATCCTCAACGACAATACCGCCAAATGTTTTACTGAAAGAATCTGTTTTTGCAGTAAGGAAAATAACTGGAATATTTTTCCATTTAGGATTTTTTTTAAGCATAGCTGCTACATCCCATCCATTAAGCCCAGGCATCATAATATCTAACAATATAAGATCAGGTTTTTTTTCATTTTTTAATAACTTAAGACAATTTTCTCCACTATCAACACCTATAATTTTATAATTTGAGTTGATAACCTCAAATCTTTTTTTGACTGTATAAATTATATCAGGATCATCATCCACAACCAAAATTGTTTTTACCATTCATCCCTATCCTTTTATCATATCTCCTAACTTTTTTTTATTTAAAAATATTTCTAATGAACATAATCCATCAAGTATATGTTACATTATCATCTAATATCAATATTTTTATTTTGAATAAAATTTGTGAGGTAACTATCATAAGATTACTAAAAGTTTATTTATTGTTTTAAAATATCTATTTAGATTCTAGATGGGATTAAAAAATATTTATTATAATATTTTCCTTTTTTCTATATTGTTAATATTTATTACAATAATTTTATTACCATCTACTACCGCACAAAACTACTATGCTGATATTATAATAGAGGTAGATTCTTCCGGTTTTGTGACAATTGATGGTGTTACAAACCATCCAGATATATTAATTAAAGATACAGAAATCTACACTTCAAAAAAACAAAGTTATTGGCTTTTAAATATAACGAAAGAAGATATTTTTTCTGATTTTGTATATGATTTATCTTTACCAAAGGGATCATCAATAAACTACATAAAATCTTCAGGATTTATTAGTATCGAAGAAAATGAAGGGAATTTATTTGTTAGAGGTTTTGGTATTAATGAAACCTTTTCAGTTTTGATACAATACCAAACAGAAAAATTAACAGAAGATAAAATAATAGATTTAGATTTGATATTTATTTTATTAATGGTTGTGATTATTATTTCAATTATAATATTAGTTGTTTTTGTAATAAAAGAAAAAATAAAAGATGAGCAACCAAAATCTAATGTTAATGAGTTTAAAGGTTTAAATCAACGACAAGAAGAAATTATGAATTTTTTAATTGATAAAAATATAGCTGTAACACAGACAGAGATACAAAGGGAATTAAATATTCCAAAAGCAGCTGTTTCACGAAATATTCGTGGTTTAGAACTTAAAGGATTAATAGAAAAAGAGCAAATAGGTATGTCTAATTTAATAAGAATTAAAAAATCATAATTTTTTCTGCTTGTTCCGGTTTGTTCCACCTTTTTCCGGTAAAAATATATTAGTTGTTTCAATCAAATTATATTTAAAGATTTGAAAATTGAAAAGGTGTTGAAAAAATGAAAAAAATATCGACTCTATTAATTATGCTGATGATATTGATCTCACTTTCATCAATGGCAATAGCAGATGAAGCTGAAGAAAACCCTGATGAAGAAGAGGTATATGAAGAAGGATCTGGAGAAGTAAATGAAACTCAAGATTTAGATATTGATAATGAAACAATAAAAGAAATAGAAATAATGAATAATTCATTAGGTGCTGAAATAAGATTATTACAACTTGAAAAAGCAATAATAAAAAACCTATTAAAAGGCGAAATGGCAGTCGAGGTTTTAAAAGGTCTTGATTATAATACAACTACTTTGGAAGCAATACTATCTGAAATGAATATTTTACTAGAAGAAGTTATAGCGGTAAATGCAAGCTCCAATGAGACAGTACAAATATTTGTTGAATTAAAAAGTCAAGCAATAAATCTAACAAAACAATTCAGAGAAGCAATTAAAGGATTGTTAGATGGTGAAAAACTAAAAGAGATACGAGAAAGAATCAAAGAAATGATGAATGATGAGCTTGAAAACTGTAGTAAAATGATAAGAAATAAAATAAAACAATTCAACAGAAACCAGTTACATAAATTATATGGAATTATAGGCGAAGTAAACAACACTTTTGTTGATGAATATCTAAATGGAACTGTTTCACTTGCTCAGTTAAAACTACAAATCAGTAAGACTATAAATCAGATGAATAAAGAAAAAAAATATGAAGTATTTTCTGAAATAAAAGAAGGAAATATTAAGAAAAAGATACATGCCCAAGCATCTATTGATGATATGAGAAACAAAGGTAAAGGACAGGGCAATGGAAAAGGAAAATAAATTAGGAGATAGTGATATAATATGAATAACAAAATTATATCAATTATCTTTCTTTTAATAATCCTTGTTTCATTAGTTTTAGTTTATAGTTTTTATAATAAATCTACAGGTGACGAAAAACATTATGATACGACTATTGAAACAATAGATGAAAAAAATGTTTCAGAGGAAATTGATGACACATTTATTGAAGAAGATGGTGAAATAGAAATTGGAGAAATGGTTTAGATTCCCCTCCCTTCTTTTTTTTTTATTAATTTAAAAAACCGCTCTATAAATTATTAAAACGCTTTGTTAAATTAATCCTTACAATACTCTGGATTACATGTTTTTTCTGTTTTAGATGGTATTGGGATTCCAGCAAGCCGCATCATTGGGATAGTTGCTTTTTTACCATGTCGCCAACGAGCATAAAGCCAATGGGTTAGGAAAAACATTGGACCATAAATCCATTTTAGATCAGGTGTCCAGAAATCAATATTATTTTTCCAGCATTTAGATAGAATTTCCCATTGCAATTGAGTAAGATTATTTAGATTGGTTCTGTGATGATTACCAAGCACCGCTTCTTTTAATGGGATGAAAAGAACTGGAGTATAGAACATTTTTGCATTATGGTTTCTAAGATCATCAATTAGATCAAGAGTTGCCCGAACATCCTCATCTGTTTCTTCCGGTTGACCGGTCATAATTGTACATAATGGCCACCAATCATAGTCATTCATGAGGCCTACTCCTTCCACCACAAGTTCAGGCCATTTATCCACACTATATGGGAGTGCTTTTCCCTTCATATACTTCTTCATAAGACGGACACTCCCCGTTTCGATTCCTACTTCGACAGATATAAATGATTGTTTGTAGAGTTTGCTGGTACTTGGGCGCCATTTTGTTTTTTCAATCAATATTGGTGTTAATTCCTCAAGGATTTTTTTATCATAGATTATTGGTGCAAAAGATGCATGTGATAAAAGAATATTTTCGACTCCAGGATAACTTGCAATTGTTTTATACAACTTAACGATTTCTTCTCTATTTGGTTTAAATCCTGGTTTTGATTTATAGAGAAATAAATCTTCAGTTACAGTAAATATTGATTTTGATCCTTCTTTAATATTTATTTCAACTTCTTTCATTATGTGATCAATAGGAAATGAATATTTCGTCCGTATAGTTGGACTGCAAAATTGGCACCCTCGTCCACATCCTCTTGTTATTTCAACCATGCCATAGGATGCAGAATGTCTTATTATCGGAACTTCCTCTATTTTTGGTTTTTGAGCAGTGTAATAGGAAGGCACTTTTTTTCCATTCATAATCTTTTTAAAAATTTCAATAAGATCATGTTCTGCTTCACCTTGGAAAAGAACATCAATACCAAGTTCTTCCTGTGCACTAATCTCATTTATTTGCCAGGAACCTTGACCGCCAACAACAATTTTTGGTTTATATTTCTGTAAGGATTGGTGTGTCACTAGTTTTTTGAATTCAGATGAATTTAATGCTTCTCCACCAAAACCTATTAATGAATTATATGTTGTGGAAACATAAGCAAGTCCTAATGGGTCCATTGTAGAAATACCAACGATTTTTGTTTTTTTACCAATAAATTTATTTAGATTATTATAATGTGAAACAACAACATTTTCTTCTCCAAATTCATTTGCTAGAATCGCCTCAATTTTTCGAAGTCCATATATTGTTTGTTTAGCTGTACCATCTTTATTATTTTCAAGATTATCTAGATGTTCCTTTAACATACGACTTGATATTTTTTTTGGAAAGGTGCAAATAAATGCCATAAAAGGATTATTGTCATAATGATTTGCTTCTGCGCGTGACGCAGTTAGTACTATTGGATATCCTTCATCTTTTTTGTTTTGTTGCATGATTATCAGATTTTTTTTTATCTAATTAGTATACTTTGAAACGGGAAATAAATGAATTATTTATTAATGTTGAGTTTTTTAGTTCTTTGTAAACAGTAGTTCCGAATGTCTTATTAATTTAATGAATACTCATATCTAAATGTCTTACTTGAATTGATTCAATACTAAAATTATTTTATAGAATAATAAAAAAAGCTGAAATATGGATCTTTATTTAGGGTAAAAATTTATGTTTAATCTATTTGAAATTAAGATTGATATGAATTATTAAATTAAAATTTGTTGGTAAAATTCATCCAAAACCAGATATAAAAAGATAATTTAAAAAATTCCAAGCAGTAATAACATGACTCTTTTTTTTCCTTCCAAATATAAAAAAAGATAATAGAATATCAGCTATAATCCACAAATTATATATTAAACAAGAGAATAAAAAATAATATAATCTTATGAAATAATTTCTTGATGTTGTTTTTGCAAGAAACTCTTTTTTTACTCTATAACCTGTTTCAATACCCCATCTTTTATTATACAAATAACACAGGTTTTTTGAGAAACCATCAGCATTTTTATCAAACTCCTCATTTGTAGCAAATAACAAGATTGTATCGCTATTATTTTTTTCATCGGTAACAAATATTAAATTGAATTTTGCTATGTTGTTTTTTACATTTTTCATTTCGTAAGGTAAAATGTCTGGTGCAGTAATTATCTCTTGATATTCGAGAACTTTTTGATTTCTAACTGCAGGCATTAAGAATTTTAATCCAAGTTTGTTAAAAACATTTATACACTCAACTGAATAAAAACCTCTATCTATATAAACTCGTTTAATTGTTATTCTTTTTTTAACAAATTTTAATAATTTTTCTAATACGTCCTCTTTTTTTTCCAGGGGATTCATTGGTAGAGCATACACTGTAAATCTTGACTCTGCATCAACAATATCAACAGTTGCAAATCTAAAACAGTTGTTGGCGCCATCTTTTTTTGGTTTCTTTGGGCTCTTTCCGATACACATAGAATTTGGTTTTCCATAATAGGCTATATCTGTGATATCTATTCCAATATTTACTTTTCTATCGAAGATACCTGTTCTTTTTGCTTCATTCCATAATACTTCAAAAACTAGCAAAAATATATCATAAATCTCTTCAATACTATCATGTTTTTTAAGATGCCGTAATAAAGAATCTGCTTGGGGAATTTGTCTACCTTGCTCTCTTAATGTATTTGAAATATTCTCAGCAAATTTATGCTCCATACTCGTTTTTAATATTAAATTCAAATAATCTCGCTTTGAATATATTGCATTTTGTTCTTTTAACTTTAGATCAATTAATGGAAAAATTCTGAAATTAAATTTAAATCAAATAAAGTTATACAAGAAATTTCTTCAGAGATAAAACAAAAGATCGAAAAAATTAAAATTCCTATTCAATTAATTCCTGAACCATATAAAAAATATAATTTAAAATCAGATGAAGCAGTTGAGTATCCACCTGGTACCAAGTTAATCGTAGATACTACAAAACCAATAAATGATCTAAGGATTGGGTTAATAGAACTTAGCCGTGTAATATTCCAACCATTCAATCCATTTGATTCAACGAAGGGTATTAGTTTAATTAATTCCTATTCAAAGGTTTCTGCTCAAATATTCAAATATTACCAAGATCATAACATCTATTTTATACTATCCACTCATTTTATTAAGATGTCAAGTGAACATGTTAAAAAAATTAACATTAACTTAGGTCACGTGTACGGCAATGATGGCCCTATTTGTGTTCTTTATTCAGGGTTGGATTTCTATTATCGTAACATATTTGATCAAGACGATTCAATCCCAGAAGTGGTTGGTAAAAGAAAAGAAAAAATATATACTCTTAAAACGAAATTTAAAATGAATATTACACTAATAGAAAAGATTACTCAAATTGGAGATATAATTTATTTAATTCCCATATTTAAGGAAGATTCATTTTTATTAAAAATTGACACTCAACAATTTGGAAAAAAAGCACGAAACTTAATAGATGTTCAAGTAAAAAAATCCGGTCGTATTATAACAATGATTGTAAATGGAAAAGAAGTGACAACCCTAAGAGGATATGAATTAGAAAAAAAACCAATAATCGTTGAACATGGAGGTTATCCCCATCTTGAAAATTCAATCTATTTAAAAAGATCAACAGATAACAAATATTATGGTTATTCTTTATTACAATTAGCGCGTGATAAAGAAAAAGATGCAAAGGACATATCAGAAAAGATAGTTATGTGTAATAGAGGGAAGCCCCTTTTTTGGTTGACAAAAAAACTATTACATTTAAAAACAGATGATGTAGATATTTGGAAAATTGAATTTGTTAATTAATTTATTTTACTGAGATATACTCTTTTATTTTGTTCTAATTTGATATAATCCTTTAACGCGCTTAAAATTTCATCATCCCATTGCTTATCTTGAATAATTCTATTCAATGAAGCAGTATCTAGTTGTACAACTTCATCCCACTTTCCCTGAGACTTAAGAATCGCAACAAGATGCTTACGCTCCTCACTATGTTTAGCAGGAAATTTGTTTTGCTCGGTTTCTTTGATTCTCACCTTGTTTTTAGAACCAAAAATAACATCAACACCTTCTTTTTCCGCAAAATCTATAAGCGCATCCTCAAGTTTTTCGATTTCAGCATAGAGATCAAGAGTTATCTGCTTCTGTTTTTGTTTCAACTCAGCATATCTATTAACGAGTTTAACACCAGGATCACCAAGATATTCATTCTCAGGTTTTTCTCTAACTTGATAAAGATGAGACCATTGTCGGCAGATCGGTTTAAATTCACACCAATCACAAAGATTTGAGGGATTTGCTTCAAATTTTTTATCATTTTCAATCTTTTCAACCAAAGCAATAACATCTTTTTTTAATGCTTCAAGTTCCTT
>CAZHIY010000101.1:0-7525 GCA_964533085.1 uncultured Thermoplasmatales archaeon
CAAGTTGTTCAACCCGTTGGAATTCTTTATCATAATCATCTTTATGAGGTATTGAAAATTTCTCTCCTGCAGGACTGACTGAATAATTAATAACTTTATTATCTGACATAAAAATGCCTCTTACTTTAAAATTTAATTAAAGTGAAATTAGTTAGAATTAGATATAATTTTTTGTTTAACCAATAATTTGAAAATTATTTTATAATCAATAAATCAAGTAAACAAATCTTTTTTCTGAATTAAAATTTCAACGATTCTTTCTGCAGCCTTTCCATCCCATTTAAGAGGAATCTTACCAGTTTTCCCTTGTCCATTTAAAACCTTTGATACCTCAAATAAAATCTTTCCTTTATCTCTTCCCACTACAACATTAGTTCCCTCAGTAACAGTAATTGGTCTTTCTGTTTCATTCCTTAATGTAATACATGGAACTCCAAGAATTGTTGTTTCCTCCTGAATACCACCAGAATCAGTTAACACAAACCTTGCATTGTCCATAAGATGTAAAAAATCAAGATATCCCAACGGATTAACAAGTACAAATTTACTCATCTCACATAATTTTTTTTCAAAACCAAAATCAATAATCCGCCTCCTTGATCTCGGATGAACAGGATAAACCACCTTAATTTGTTTTTGAATCTCATAAATAGCATCCAAAATAGATGAAAGATTATCAAATGAATCAACATTACTAGGCCTATGCAAAGTAAGAACAGCATAATTTTTACTATTTAAATTCAACATATTTAGAACATTATCTCTATTTGAGATTCTTTTAGACTTGAGCAATGTATCAATCATCACATTTCCAACAAAAAAAATCTTATCCGGTTCAATTCCCTCCCTTTTTAGATTCTCATTTGCATCCTCACATGTAGTAAAAAGCAACAATGATAAACGATCAGTTAGAACCCTATTGATCTCCTCAGGCATATTCCAATTAAAACTTCTAAGACCAGCCTCAACATGAGCAACAGGAACATGAAGCTTTGCAGAAACCAAAGCACATGCAAGAGTTGAATTAACATCACCAACAACCATTACAAGATCAGGACAATAATTTTTTAAAACCTTTTCAAAACCTATCATAATATTTGCAGTCTGTACAGCATGCGAATCAGAACCCACATTCAAATTGATATCAGGCCTGGGAATATCCAACTGGTCAAAAAATATCTTTGACATATTCTCATCATAATGCTGACCAGTATGAACAATATAATAATCAATATCTTTTCTTTGTTTAAGTATCTCGCATATCGGAGCAATCTTCATAAAATTTGGCCGAGCACCTGCAATTAACATTAACTTCAAATATACTCACCTAACAATTTTAGAGTCCAGTAAAAAATTTTTAATTTTCTTTCTGAAACCATTTAATAGTCTCCATTAGACCTTCTTTAATTTTATAAATTGGTTTATAATCAAAAAGGTCCATTGCCTTTGAAATATCTGCTAAAGAATGTTTAATATCACCTGGACGAGGATCCTCATATATTTTATCACAACTAATCCCAATTAATTCCATTAAAAGATCAGCTAAGTAATTCAGGGTTATACGTTTTCCTCCAGCTATATTAAAAACACCGCTTGCAGAGCTATCTGCTGCCTTTATATTTGCCTGCACAACATCATCAATAAAAGAGAAATCCCTACTCTGCTCTCCATCACCAAAAATAACAGGTGATTTATTATTTATTATACTAGTAATAAATTTTGGAATCACAGCTGCATAATCACCAGATGGGTCCTGCCTAGGACCATACACATTAAAATATCTTAATGAAACTGTTTGAAGATTGTAAACTCTTGTAAATACGTCACAATAATATTCACCAGTAAGCTTACAAACCGCATAAGGTGACAGTGGACAAGGATTCATATCTTCTTTTTTTGGAAGTGTCGGGGTATCACCATAAACACTACTAGAGGAAGCATACACAACCTTTTTAACATCATTACCCTTTGCTGCAACAAGAACGTTTAGTGTCCCATCAATATTTGCAAGATTTGAACTAATTGGATCTTTTACACTTCTTGGGACAGAAGGAATTGCTGCCTGATGAAATACAAAATCAACACCTTTAAATATTTCTTTTAAGAAATCAAGATCAGTAATACTTCCCCTAATAAATTCAATTTTTTTGTTATCAATAAGATCTTGTATATTTTCAAGATGCCCTGTAGATAAATTATCGACAACAATAATATTATTGTCATTTGCTAAATTTCTGGCAATATTTGAACCAATAAATCCTGCTCCACCAGTAACAACGATTCTTTTGTCTTTTATTCTAAAACCAACCTTATTTTTTAAGAAGAAATTGGAATAGAGATAAAAAAGTTTGTATAAAAATATTAATTTTTTTTCTTAACATATATTTAAATCATTAATATACAATACCATTTAATTGGGATTTTAGTAGGGAGGAAAAAGTATGAAGAAGAATCTGATTAGAAAAGGTATAGTTTTAGCTATTATTTCTTTATTAGTTGGAACTAGTATCACAATAACTACTAGTAGTATAGTAAAAAAACCGAATTCAACAGATAGAATAACATCTAATTCTCCATCTATTAATAAAAATTCAGAAAGAGAAAACTGGTGGGATATTAATTGGAATTATTATAAAATGATTACAATTGAATCTGATTATATTGATAACGACCTATGTAACTTTCCACTTTTGGTTAATAGTACAAATACTACTCTAATCAGTAAATGTGATGATGGTAATAGTGTACGTTTTCTTAGTTTAGATAATATAACAGAGTTTTATTATGAGATTGAAGAATGGACTATTAGCGGTTTTAGTATTTGGGTGAATATATCTGAGATAATTACTTATGATAGTGATTATCAGTTTTTGATGTATTATAATAATAGTGGTGTATCTGATAATCAAAACCCTGAGAATGTTTGGGACAGTGATTATTCAGTTGTTTTACATATGGATGAAACAAGTGGTACAGTTTATGATTCTACAAGTTATAATAATAATGCGTATGTACAAAATACTGTTGACCAAGATGTAGTTGGTAAAATAGATGGAGCAGATGAATTTGATGGAATATCTGGACATCTACACATAGGTGATAATGAGACTCTTGACCTTGGGGTAGCCGGAACTGTCGAATGTTGGTTTATTATGGATACTGAAAAACAATATGCCGGTCTCGTTCATAAAGGAGATTTAGGTGATTTCACTGACGAAGCATATTCTTTACAAGGGTGGTCCCCGGCTTCGCATAAATTTGGTGCTTATTTAAAGGGATTGCCGTCTAACAGAAGTATATCTAGCAATACTGATACTCTTAATACAAGTATATGGTATTATGTTTCTCTTGTGTGGGATGCTTCCGGAATTAAATTATATCTCAATGGTTTGGAAGATGCGTCTACCGCATCAACTATAACTGTAAGGGATTCTTCGGGGGGATTAAATATTGGAGTTCAAACGGAAAACTCTCTCAAATACCCTCATGATGGTAAAATCGACGAAGTAAGAATTTCAGATACCGGAAGAAATGCTAGTTGGCTTAAAACCTGTTTCCATACACAAAATCAGACTTCGGGGTTTCTAAGCTTTGGACCTGAAAAAACCAAACCAGTTGAAAACATCCCACCAACAGTAGTAATTACTAATCCCGAGGAAGGACAAACAGTTAATGGAACAATAACAATTACTGGGAATGCAGATGACCCTGACGGAATCGTTGAATATGTTGATGTAAAAATAGATAATGACAACTGGGAGACTGCATCTGGAACAACAAGCTGGACAATTGAATGGAACACTTCAAATTATTCAGAAGGGAATCATTCTATCTATGCAAGAAGCTACGATGGAGAAGATTATTCAAATATTTATGTTGTAAATGTAACTGTAATAAATGGAATAGACAATATCCCACCAACAGTAGAAATAATAACACCTGAACCTAAAAAATTATATTTAACATTATTTGGTAATACATTTAAAATTCCATTTCCATCTCTCGTTAATACAATAGTTATTGGAAAAATTCTTGTAGAAGTAGATGCACAAGACAATGTGGGAATTGAGAGTGTAAAGTTCTATGTTGATAATGTTTATAAAGAAACTGTTACAATACCCCCATACAACTGGTTGTGGAGTGAAAAATCAGAATATCTTATCCTATATTATTTAAAAGTTGTAGCTCGTGATTATTCAGGAAACGAAGCAACAGATATCATAAAGGTATGGAAAATGCAGTTTTTCCTATGAATCCTGCTCCACCAGTAACAACGATTCTTTTGTCTTTTATTCTAAAACCAACCTTATTTTTTAAGAAGAAATTGAAAAAGAGATAAAAAAGTTTGTATAAAAAATAACTATTAGAAGTTTTTAATCTGCTTCCTGCCTGGACCTTCTAATAATATTAGGCATAACACCTAGCACTAGCCCCATAAACATGCCAAGTGCACCAATTATTAAAAAGATGCTTACCACAATTGCATAGGGTATAAGAAAAACATGAGTTACATTATAATATTGCAAAGTATAAATTCCTAATAATAGACCAATAATAACCATAACAAAACCTGGAACACCAATAAACCATAAAGGACGCTTTTCTGCAACCATCCATATAACATATTTCAAAACAGAATAACCATGCGAGGTAGGGCTCTTGGTAGAACAATCCAAATTCTTATACCTACACGAAATACGAGTATTTGTAACCTTTAAATCCAAATCATGAGCTTTAACCAACTGCTCACTTTCAACACTAAAAGAGTCCCCATTAAGCCTTGGCGTAATACCTTCCACTGCTTTTTTGTTAAACGCTCTAAATCCTGACTGACTATCAGTTACATGACCGCCATTACCAAAACTTGTCATATAATCAAGAAGTCTCTTACCAACCCTGCGCCATTTAGGCATCTCAGTAGTATCACCCCATCTGACACCAATTGAAATATCATGACCATTATTTACTACATCACCTAAGACAGCAGGGATCTCATCTGGATTATGCTGCCCATCAGCATCAATTGTAACAACATAATCAAAACCATTCTTAAGTGCATACTTAAAACCAGTCTTAATTCCAGCACTCTTACCCATATTCTTCTTATGAGAAACAACAATTGCACCAGCTTCCTTTGCAACCCTTACTGTATCATCACTGCTACCATCATCAACAACCAAAACCTTACCAACGTGACGCTTTGCCCTAAGTACAACACTACCAATGGTTGCTTCCTCATTGAAACAAGGAATAACAGCAAGAGAGCTGCCATTGGCTATTTTTTTCATCGAATTTCCTCCCCCGACTTAATAAAACATGCAAGGGAAATAAAAGCAAATTGCTCAAATATTCCATACATGCTTTAAGATTTTGTCTTTATTCTTATTTTAATCTTTTTTTACAGTTGTTACCATTTTTAGCAAACGGCAACATCTTTTTTTAATCTTGGAAATATAGGATATTTATTTATCTAATTATATTTAGTCATGTATTTAATATCTTATTATTAAACTTTTTGTATATCCTTTTCTTAATTTTGATCAAAAAATATAAAAGTTGTATATAAACTTTATTCATAGGTGAATAATCACCTGCATATGCAGGTAGAGGGGAATTATATTCAGATTAACTCCTATAAGAAACCTGTTTCTTTCTTAAACCATCATCCTATTAAACATTAATGTTTTTATAGATATTGAAACTAACTATCGTTAAGAAAAAATATAGACATAAAGATTATATTAGAATATTATAAATTTATAGTTTTAAGGGGGGAAAAAATATGAAAAAAAGGATGTTCTTTTATTTGAAAAACTCGTTATTTGTCCATATATAGTTGATAAAGAGGGATGTGAGATTTTCCTTTATGAAAGGTAAAAAAAGGGAGATATTGCTTCTTATTTACCAGTAAAAAACCACTCTCCCAATTAGAAGAGCCAGTAATCTAAAGATTATTATTAAAGAAAAAATTCGCAACAAACCTACGATATTTTTGAAAGCTTTTACTACCCTCTTTTTTTGTAATGTGCGAACCTTGCGGGATATGGCTATTCTACAGGAGAAACACTGTATTTAAAACGTCTATTTTTCGTTTGTCTGCAGCTATCTGTTGGAGTAATAACAAAATTTTTGAATTACGTTTAAATTTTAATTTGTTAAAAAGTTAGAAAATATCCCATAAAAAGGGATATTTTGTGTTTCTTTTACAAAAAATATTTATGCAAGTAAGTATATTAATGTACCATATAATGGAACATAAAATGTTTCATCTACAGTGATGGTTTATGAATAAAACAGAAGAAGTATACAGAAAAATGCTAAAAGAAAAAGTGGTAAATAGTAAAGACTTAAAAAAAATATCAAAAGAAGTTCTTGGAAATACAGATACTCAATACCTATATAGAAAATATATAAATAAACTAGAAAAAGAAAAAAAGGTAGGAAAAATAACACGAGGATTATATTTTGGAATCCCCTTAGAAAAAATAAATGAAAAATTTGAGGTAGACAGATACATACTTGCAGATAAAATCAAACAAGGATATTCATTAGGGTATCATTCTGCTTTAGAGTTACATGGAGCAGCATATTCGTCATTTACTACTATCTATATCCTCATTCAAAAAAAGAATAGATTCCGCTCTTTTAATTTTCAAAATATAGAATATAGGCCGATAATAAACAAATATTATGATAAGTATTTACAACCAATCAAATATAAAAATAAAATATTAATTGTTACAAATCCTGCAAGAACATTTATCGAATGCTTGGATAGAGTAGATCTTTGTGGCGGATGGGAAGAATGTTTAAAAAGTCTTGCAAATCTAAGAGGAGTTAAAGTATCAAAAGTCTCAGATTTCTTAAAATTATATAAAAATAAAACTCTAGCATTAAAAACAGGTTATGTATTGGAACTCCTATCTAAAAAATCACCGTATTACAGTCATGTAAAAAGTAGAGATCTAGAACCTTTAAAACCATCAAAAGATTGGATACCAGCATATATTGATAGAGAGGTAAAAAGTAGACTAATTAAGAAATGGGGTTTATACATACCAGAAGATTTTGAGGAACTTTTAAGAGGAATCTAAAATGATTTTGAAAGGTTTTTCTGATAATACTATTGAAAAAATGAAAAGATTATGTGATCTACTAGAAGCTATACAAAACTCAGAATTTATATCAAAAAGATTATCTCTTTACGGTGGCACTGCCTTAAACTTTCTTTATCTAAATCAACCAAGACTATCAGAAGATTTAGATTATAATTACAGATATATCGATAAAAAAGACTGGGGGATAATCAGAAATATAATAGATAAAGATCTAAAATGGGTTATAAATTCACTTGGCTATAAAAAAGAAGATGTAAAAATCAATTCACTTTATAACCAATGCCGGTTCCATTTGAATTATATATCAAAAACAGAGGTAAAAGATGATATTAAAATCGAAATAGGATATATGCGAAGATTTCCAGATTTGAAAAGAGATTGTATTAAAAATTTAAATCATTTACTAA
>CAZHIY010000102.1:0-7506 GCA_964533085.1 uncultured Thermoplasmatales archaeon
AAAACACCAGTTTTAATTATTGGTGGCGGTCCTGCGGGCATGTCAGCGGCAATAGAGTTAGGGGAAATGGGCATAAAGTGCATTATTTGCGATGATAAGCAGGATTTAGGTGGGAAACTAGGCCTTCAAACGCATAATTTCTTTGGATCTATAAGAGATTGTTTTGCTGGATGTCGCGGTATGGATATCGGCAGTAATCTTGCATCTCTTGTCAGAGCAGACGCAAACTTGGATGTTTGGACAAATTCTCCTGTTGTAGGAGTATTTGTTGATGGTCTTGTTGGAGTTGTTAGAGATGGAAAATACGCTTTAGTAAAACCTGAAATACTTCTTGTAACTGCAGGGGCAAGGGAAAAAACACTAGCTTTTCCAGGTTGTGATCTACCAGGAGTATATGGAGCAGGGGCGTTTCAAACTCTTGTTAATAGAGATCTTATTAAACCAACGGATAAATTGTTTGTTATTGGAGGAGGTAATGTCGGTTTAATAGGTGCTTATCATGCACTTCAAGCTGGTGTAGATGTTATGGGAATTGTTGAAGCTCTACCTGAATGTGGAGGTTATAAGGTTCATCTTGATAAGATAAAACGTCTTGGAATACCGATCTATACATCTCATACAGTTTTAAGAGCTGAAGGAAAAGGTCATCTTGAACGTGTTATAATAACAGAGATTGATGATAAGTTCAGGCCAATTAAAGGAACAGAGGCAGTTTTTGAGGCAGATACACTACTTATTGCTGTAGGGTTAACTCCTGTTGATGAACTTAAGAAGCAGGCTGAACAATTTGGCTTTAAAACCTATACTGCTGGTGATTCTAATGTCATTGCAGAGGCTTCAGCTGCAATGTTTTCTGGGCGTATAACTGCTAGAAAGATACTTATTGATATGGGTTACGACGTTGATATCCCCTTAGAATGGGATGATATGTTAAACATCCTGTGTAGTCGGCCTGGACCGGTTAAAAAACCTCATACATCTCACACAGACAAAAATGTCCATCCGGTGATTCATTGCACTCAGGAAATACCATGCAATCCATGTACAGAGGCTTGTGTTTTACAGAGTATAAAGATTAAAGAATCCAGTATAATGGGAATACCACAGTTTGAATATGATTGCTTAGGATGTAATAGATGTGTTTCGTTATGCCCTGGGCTAGCTATTACTCTTGTTGACAAAGATTATGACAAAACAAAAAAAACATCCAGAGTTGTGATACCATGGGAATTACCGGAAGGAATTATTAAAATCGGACAAAAGGTAACAACCACAGGGCTTGAAGGAGAAGTGATTGGTAAAGGCAAAGTAATTGCAATAAAGAATGCAGAATGGCAAAACAGAAGAATGTTAATGTCGCTAGAAGTCCCTTACAAGGATGCAAACAAAATAGCAGGAATTAGGATACGGGAGCCTCTTGGCAAAAAAACTGCAACTGCTGTTAAAGCAGTCGATGATGGCGAGGTTATTATCTGTCGTTGTGAAAGAATTACTAAAAAAGAGATTGTGGATTATATCAAAAAAACTGGTACAAAGGATGCTAATGCCATTAAAGCAGCTCTCAGAGTAGGGATGGGAGCATGTGGTGGAAAGACCTGTAAAGAGCTTGTAATGCGTATTTTCAGAGAGTTAGGAATTGATTTGAAAGAAGTAGAACCTTTTGTTGAGCGTCCATTTACTCAAGAGGTGCCTATGAACGCTTTCTTAGTGGAGGATGATGCCTAGTGACAAATAAATACGATGCGATTGTCATAGGTACAGGTTCAGTAGGGACTCCAACTGCATATTTCCTCTCAAAAGCAGGTTTGAACGTTCTTGCTGTTGATGAACTCTCAGCTTCAGGTCAAGGTCAAAATAAATCAGCCATAGGCGGAGTTAGAGCTACTCATTCAGATCCTGCCAAGATACAGATTTGTCTCAAAAGTATTGATATTTTCTCTAATTGGAAGAAAAAAACAGGAACGCATATAGGTTGGAAAAAAGGAGGATATTGTTTCCCAGCATATAGGGAAAAAGAAGAGAATATCCTCAAATCAATACTACCCATCCAGAAGAAACATGGATTAAAAATAGATTGGTTTGACTCTGAAAAAATAAAGAAAGTAGTCACAGGTATAAATGAAAATGAACTTATTGGTGGAACATTTTCTCCAAATGATGGACAGGTCAGCCCTCTTCTTGCATCTGAATCTTTTACAAATGAAACAATGAAGCTTGGAGCTGAATTTAGATATAATGAAACCGTAACTGGACTTCTAACTAATAAAGATAAGAGTGATTTAACGGTAATAGGAGTTAAAACAAATAAAGGAGAATATAAAGCTGATGCTATAGTAAACGCTGCTGGAGCTCATGCCTCCGCTATTTGTAAGATGGCAGGGTTAGATATACCTGTTAGCCCAGATAGTCATGAGGCAGGTATAACGGCTCCTGTAAAGCAATTTCTCGATCCTTTAGTAGTAGACATCCGTCCAGGAGCTGAAGGTAGAACTGCAAACTTTTATTTTGGTCAAAACTCTGAAGGGCCAATAATCTTCTGTTACACCCCAATCAAGATATTCCCTGGAGAAGATAGAAGATGTACATCAGAATTCATGCCAATCATGGCTAGAAGATTAGTTAATCTTATTCCACGACTAAAGAATCTAACCATTAGACGTCTTTGGAGAGGTTTATATCCAATGACTCCAGATGGTGTTGCAGTAGTTGGTAAACCATCCAGTGTTGAAGGATTATATTTAGGTGTTGGGATGTGCGGACAGGGACTCATGATGGGACCAGGCGTTGGCTTTAACCTTGCTAATCTAATAACAAAAAGAAAACCATTAATGAAAAAGGAAGTATTTGATCTCTTAAGTCCTGATCGAGATGTTCATAGTGGAAAGAAAGAGGCGTTAAAATAATTATTTTACTCTCTTTTTAAATAAATACTTAAAATTTTTTATTCCATCTGTAAAACTCTGTAATTTTACTTCACCTTCACGAGCATATAGAGCAGATGGAATTTCCTTTGTTTTTATAGTTCTATTTGAAAACATCTCAATTTTTATTTCTTCTGAAAAAGGCATTTCATCGTTAAAATCTTCAAGAGGTTGAATTTTATTCAATGCATCTTTTTTAAATATCCACATACCAGATTGAGAATCCCTAATGTTTATTAAAAATAAAATACGCAACGCAAGAGCTAGTATTAGATTCCCAAAATAATGTTTTATTGACATAGACCCATGTTTTAATTCAGAAAATCTATCTGTTGTAATAAAATCTAGGTTTTCATCAAGTAATTGTTGAATGTATAAATGAATTCTATCAAAAGGATAAGTTGCATCAGCATCACCAGTTACAATAATTTCTCCTGTTGCCTTTGATAGTCCTGTTTTATAGGCTCTACCATACCCCTTTCTTTTTTCAACGATTATTTTTGCTTTCTTTTTTTTGGCGATTTCTTGGGTTTTATCTTTGGAATCACCGTCAACAATTATTATATCAAGGTTCCATTTGTTTTTTTTGAAATAATCAATATTAATTGAATCAATTGTTTTTCCAACACCTTTTTCCTCATTTAAAGTTGGAAGTATAACATTTATATTCTTAATATAAATCACTCCGGTAGAAGATTGTAATAAAATTTAGATTAAAAAGGTTTCAAAAAAATTAAAAAAAAAAAATTAAAAAAAAAGATTAGAGAGGGCTTATTCCCTCTTATTTTCGTCTGCGTCTTAGTAGAATTAGTGCTACTCCAAGTGCAACTATGAGTGTCAGTAGCTCAAATCCAGGTGAGCCTGCTTTAACTTCTATTGTTATTGGGTCTGCATCAAGGTAATTAGTCATTGTAGCTGTTATTGTATATTTACCAGCTTTTGCAGCCTTCTCCGTTAATTTGAATGTTGCTAGTCCATTTACTGTTGCTTGTGATGCTACAACAGTTCCATCGGTCTTCTTTATACTTACGAGTATACCATTGTTGTTACCATCATCAGCTCCTGCTTTAATTGAAAATGATTCACCAACTGTTACTGAAGTTGGAGTGCTCATATAGATCTTTGGAATATTGAGAACCTTTATTGTTATTACATCTGTATCCTGTCTGTATCCAGCTTTTGTAACCTTTATTGTGTATGTACTATCACTAGTAACTGAAGGAGCTGTGAAGGTTGTCTTTCCAGCAGAGTCAGTTGAGGCAGTACCAATTCCTGATATAGAAACAGTTGCTCCCTCAACTGGGGTTGTTGTTCCCGCTCTTATTACTGTTACAGTAAAGTCGCTACCTTCGTTTACTTGAAGTGGATCAACACTTACGTCAAGCATCCAGTTTGTGACTATTATCTTTGTATCTACGATTCTACCCTCTTCTCCAACATGTATATCAACTTCTCCAGTTGAAGACGGAGATATTGAGAATTCTATTGTACCATCTGTACCAGTCGAACCATTGGTGTCTGAAATAGTTATACCACGACCATCTAAACCTACATATACATTATCTAAAGGAATTCCACGTCCGGTGACAGTACATACTATAGTAGTAATGTCACCTATTGATGCATACATTGGATCCGGTGTAACAGTTGGTACTGACACACCAACTATACCACTTGCTCTTGCCCATTCTCCACTACCACCATCCGTGAGTTCTGGTTTGAACCAGAAAGTAATATTGCGTAACGCTTCTCCTTCTGGTAAAAAGCTTGCAGTAATATCGTTAACAGTTACCTGCCCATTTACAAATCCTTCACCTTCATCTAGATCTAATGTGTTATTTCCTAGATCTGATGTATTAGTCCAAGTCATATTATATGTTCCATCGGTCCAGGACATATTTTCAATTCTCAATGTTCCATTTAGAAGTCCGCCCGTTATCTCGCTAGTAACTGTAAATGTTGCACTAATGTTCTCATCATATGCCCAAATAAATGGTGCTTTATCACATTCTACATGTGCTTGTTTTACATCAATAGTTGCATTGTTATCAGTGGAATCAGAGGTTAGGTTTTTCACATAGACTGTATAAGTACCTGGCCTTGTTATGTATTCATTTTTTAATTTGTACACATAATCATTACCCATATTTGAAGCTGCAATATCTGAATTTGAAATAGATCCAATGTCTGTTGTAACATCCTCACCTTCCTCATCGTATATTTTTAAGGTAATATCTGTATAGTCATCCTCATTAGGTGTGGAGGTTGCATTACCCATATCATCTATTTTTGTAATATTGATGTAGAAAAAGCTATACTTGTATCCCGCGAGTAATGTACTTGTAGCAGGGCTATCAAGAGCTTCAAATGTTACTTTAAGATCATTAGAAGGTTTCATTCTTATTAAAGCCCATCCATAAACAGCAGTTGAACCAATATATGCTACCGCATAAACTGTTAGATTTCTCGGGGCTTTGATATCAGCAAATCCTGCTTCGGTTTGATTATCTCTTTGTTGGGTTATGTTAAAACCTAATGAATATCCATCAAAACCATAGGTATCCTCAGATATTGTATGACCCTGTATTGGATCACCCGCAGTTACAACTTCACCATCGTCAATATAGAATAGATATACAGCAGCGCTGTTGATACTAGAGCCATCAGCATATTTTACTTGTACTGTAAATGTTTGATCTGTATCAATCTCAAATTCGTTAGGTGTCACAGTTACAATAGTTCCATTCCTAACATAATTAGTTCCACCGATAGATAATGTTTCACTAATTGTTCCATAATCTTCCCATGAAGCAGATATCTCAATGATTCCGCCACCTTGACTCATTGTAGGAATTATTGGTACATTCCAAGTATTTGCAGCAAATGTAACACCTTGAATTTTGTCTAATCTACCTTTGAATAAAAGATTTCCAGTTATAGTTATGTTTTCTTTTGCTTCCTTTAAAGCAACTGCCCCACCAGCACCATAGTAAGAATGATCTTTACCAATTATCTGAAATTGTATATTTACAGGAGTATTAGCGGCACTAGGGATATAAGGTAATTCTCCATCATTATCATCAGTGGAAAGACCATCATCATCATCAATCCATTTGAACTGTGCACCAGGTGCTGCACGAACAGACCATTCTGCTGTTGTATTCCATTCTTCAGTAAATTCCTTATTACCTTCTGTTCTATCGCTATTTAAATCTACATATATATATGCATACCATGTTCCATTACCACCATACATGTTCCAGTCACTCTGATTTACTCCCCAACCAGTACTATTAATTAGACAATATCCATCATACTTTGTAATATCTGCTGTTTCAGTTTGATCACCAGATGTATAAGTAAAGTATTCAGTTACATTTTGATCATTAGGAGTGTATATTTCAACAATATAATCAGCAGCAGGAATTGGATCATCACTTGTATCTTTCACAGATATATTTACTTCACCACTAAAATTCCAATACATTGTCTGATTTCCTGCTGAAATCGATGTCATTGGTTCACCCGGTTTAACTCTAAATATCATTTCTGTGGCATTTATTTCTGGGGGATCCCAAGGACCACAAATATCATAATCCCAACCATCGCCACCGGCTATTGGTGAAAATCCCGTACCGTATCCTCCACTGTAACCTTCACCTATACCTTCATCATTGTAAAGATATGCATTACTACTATACAGATCTAAGTCAGCATACGCCCGAACTGTATAATTTCCAGCCATGGTTATATTCAAATAAGTATCGAAAGTGTATATTCCATCAGATTCATACTTATGAAAAATTGTTGTACCATCTGGTGCAATAAGATCTATATTAACTGGGACATCAGGAGTATCCCCACTTTGTGAAACAGTAATTGTTTTTGAGGTATTTGTACCATAATCAAACTCACTAATTGTACTAATATCTAATTCATCTGAAGTGTTAACCCAGAAAAATGATTCAAATGTACCGTTGTCAGTTCCATCAATAGTATGAGGATCACCACTAAATACCCACATTCCAGCTCTATCTAAAATGATTGGCCCACTCAATTGGACAATAGCTGGTGTAGCACCGGCAGTTAACGTTACCGCAGTGCTAGTATCAGTTCTAAGAACTTGTTCAAACCACTCCAACTGATCTGCCAAACGGTAACCAGTACCACTACAATTATATGCTGGTTTATACAGGAACCATGTTCCAGGTGTCATACCTGAAGTATTTATCCTTGGTCTAACAGCTATATCAGGGTTATATGTCAAATCTGTAGTTGCATTACCCCAATCGTCAACACCTGGTGTTGTGAACGGTGGAAAAGCTATAACTGTAGTTTCTTTATCAGTTGTCAATACAAAAACAGATGCTACTAATGCTACTGCTATAAAAGCAGCAAATATTTTCTTTCCTATCATCTCATTTTCCTCCTAAACTTATATTTTATTCTCTTAATGTAAGATCCAGTTTTTGACAGTATTAGTTCACACCGCGAACTAATCAAAAAGTCCATAAATCTACCTAATAAATGTATGAACTTTCAGCATCCGTGTCCTCACCGGACCCTCTTTTCACCCTTAATAATT
>CAZHIY010000103.1:0-7432 GCA_964533085.1 uncultured Thermoplasmatales archaeon
TTCATGTAAAATGTTACGTGCATCTTTGAGAATTTTAATTTTCTCACTGATTTTTGTTAATTTTTCCATATCCATTCCCACCTGTCCTAAACTTAGTAATCAATTATTTCTTAAAATAGTTTTACTCTAGAAATAAAGTTTGTAGACCTGTTTCATTATCTATCTTTCTTTTTACATCAATTGAAGTTTTTAATAATATTATTTCTGCTGTGACACTGATTATTCCTTCTATTAAATGTCCACCAAATGCTTTCTTTTTTTCATCACCTAGAACTGTATGAAGGTGAAGATAATAATCTTTATTTTGCTTACACACGTTTCCAGATAATGATAATATTTCAAGTCGCTTATTAAATGCTTCTGGACAATAATCTCCCTTTTCTCTAAAATAACCTAATATCGTATGTTTTATCTGCCCAATTCCAGATAATATGACAGCTGTCTTTACGTTATGAGTTCTGCATGCTTTTTTTATTTGCTCATATATATCCTCATCTTCAAAAAGCCTAATAAATATAATATTTTTCTTTTCTTTACTTTCCATGTTGCTCTTCTCTTTATAGTTTTAATTTGATAATAAAGTTAATGCATATAAATATAAACATAATTTCAGAAATTAAATGTCAAGAAAGGGAGATTTGGATAACATCAAATGTATTGTAACTAATTGTAAAAAATGCAGTTTACATACAACAAGGAACAAAACTGTTTTTGGGGAAGGTGTCATAAATGCAAGCATTATGTTTATTGGTGAAGCACCAGGAAGAAATGAGGATAAATCTGGTAGACCTTTTGTCGGTAGAGCTGGAAAACTATTTGATGAAATGTTAGATTCTATCAGATTGAAACGAAATAATGTTTACATTTCTAATATAATAAAATGCAGACCTCCAAAAAATAGAAATCCATCAAAAAGAGAAATTACGATGTGCAGTGAATATATAGATAAACAAATAGAGATTATCAGGCCCGAAGTGATTGCTCCTTTGGGTAGAATTGCCATTTCATATATATTTAATAAATTTGAATTACCATTTGAAAAAATTAACAGGATTCATGGTAAGACATATTTAATAAATACTTCAATAAATAAATTAAAAATAATTCCTATTTATCATCCTGCTGCTATAATCTATAATGCGAAATTAAAAAATATATTGCTTGCAGATTTTGAGATTATTAAACAAAATATTTGAATTTTTACTAGTCAATCTTTTTTTTTATAAAATCAATTAATTGTTGTTTTGTAAATGGTTTTTGTAAAAAATTTTCCACACTACTTGTATCTATATTTCTCTTTGAGCTAGGTTTCATAGAAAAAAAAGCAGGAATGTTACTTTCTGGAAGTGATGTATCAATTAAAATTAAACTATAATTATCTTCACTATCCTCATCAATCAGTTGAAATGCTTTCCGGTTATTATCCACAGCTACAACCTTAAAATCTTCTTTTTCTAAACAAGCTTTGACTTCATCAAGTATACTTGATTCATCATCAACAACCATAATTGTTTTCATTTTTCACCGTAGAATATATGGAAAAATATAACTTAAATCTTTCTTAAAAAAAGGAAGGGGGGTAAAAGAGGGGGCTGAGATACAAGAAGAGGTGAATCAAAAAGTACTCCTAACCCCCTCTAAGGTAGTTATTTCAAAATAAATTCGCAGATTAATTGATCATGTCTTTATTTTTAAGATTGTTTCTGTTTTCTTCTTTTTATTTTTTATATCTTTTTTAAATACAATTTCTTTGTTTTCGTTTAGGATTTTTATCTTATGCATTAATCTCTCCTCACTAGTAATGACACAATGTATCGTGTTACTATTTGTCAACTATAGTATTTAAAAATATCCAATAATTTCGTCAAAATGAAAAAGGTTCTTTTTGACAAAATACCATTTTTTCAGATAATCTTATATCTGATATAATCTGCTATTCACTTGCATATCTATGTACATATTCATTTACACTAAAATCTTATATATCAATCAAATTCTTAGAGGTAATACAAAATATAGGAGAAGGGATGGAAAAATGGAAATATTCAGAAAGATAGGTAGCTGGTTGTTCCTATTAGGTGTTCTCATCGCTTTGATCGCTGGTATAATCGTTGGTGCTAGGTGGTATACAGATACAGAATCTTATATAGCTATGACACTAGGAGTTCTTGGATTTATTGTCGGTATATTATCATTCTTTGCACTTGGACAAATAACCCATGAGAGAGTACCAACATTCTTGATAGGAGCATTGATATTAGTTGTAATCGGCGCGACATCAGGCTATTGGGAGATATGGGGCCCAGATTTATCGTATTTCTTCCAAAACTTGACGGGATTTGTTGCAGTCTTTGCAGCACCAGCAGCAGCCTTATTGGCTATAAGAGCGATTTGGGACGCAGGAAAAACTGAAGAAATTGAAAAAGTAGTCCCTAAAATACCACAATAAATGATTAGGGTAAAAATCACTCTTCTCTCTTTTATTTTTTAATATTATTTATACCTTTTTTTTTAAAAAAAATGAAATTTCCTTGTTATAAAAATATTATAAACCATTATTCCATATATTAAAAACCCATTTATACAAACTTACAACAGTCATGGTCAATAATCCAGCTACAAAGCCAATCAGCACCACGACTAATGAAGACATTTACTTGTTTACCACCTTGTTTTTTAGAAGAAATAAATTTGATATTTTTTGATTAGACATTATATCTCCCCTTTACGATAATAATAATTTTTAATGAGACATAGTTAGACTACATCATGTTAATATTTGTATTTTATACTTTATATAACTTTCGAATAATAATGTCAAAATGAAAATTTACTTGATTAAAAAAATTTAATTTGATAAGAAAAAATATGAATTATGAAATAATTTTATGAGCTATTAAAATTCCAGAACCGATTCTCATTCCCGAAATCAATACATTAATCACAGGAAGAACCACAGAATAAAATAGATAACAGAGCCACATTTCTCTCCATTATACTCCACCATTTAACATCCTAATTTAATTTTTTCAAGCTTTTTCAAAAATTAATTAAATTTTTACATTTTATAAAATACCAAACCAGATAGCATCTTTGGTAAAAAATAGGTAGATTTCTGAGGCATGTGTTCACCTGCTTCAGCAACGGCTTTTAATTCATCAATTTTTGTTGCATTCATTAAAAATGATAAATCGTATTGCCCTTCCTCAACAAATCTAATTGCTTCCTCATCCACTCTTGTATATTTTACATGATCCTCGATATTGTCTTGATTGATGTGCATAAAGTATTCAAGAATTATTTTATGTAAAATAGAAACATCAAGAGTTCTCCAAACTTTTGATTTATACTTTGCAAAACTATTCATAATAGCTTCATCTTTTAATGTTAATATATAATATCTGCCCTTTAGATATAAAACAAACTTATGTTTTGTTTCCGTTAATAATTCTTGTTTAATTTTATCACTAATTTTTTTATAATTATTATTAGAACCATTTACTTTTCTTTCTTCAATAATAAAATATTCATTTAATTGTTCTATAATCGATTCAATGTCTAAATCAGCTTTCTTAATCAATCTATGCGTTGGAAGTATTGATAAACCATCATCAAACATATTTGCAAGAATAACCATGCGATAATTAAAGGATGCATTTTCGTCAATATCTTCAGTTTTATCTTTAAATTCATTTGCATAATTAATTGCTGTTTGATATCTATGATGTCCATCTGCTATAAATAAAATTTTGTCTTTTAATTCATTTTGTATTGATGATATTAAATATTTATTATCTAACATCCAAAGTTTATGATCGAAACCATCATAACCTTTTACATTAATAAAAGGCTCATTTAAGGATTCATCTATTAATTTTCTTATTTTGTCCTTATTGTCTATATATAACAATTGAATAGGTTCTAGGTTGGCATGGCAAGCTCGCATTAGATTTAATCTATCTTCTTTCGGTTTTGATAGAGTTTTTTCATGAGCTCTAACAAGTTTATAATCAGGATCTAATTTTAAGAGAATGAAAAATCCATTCATAATCTTCTTTTGTGAATCTATATTGTATTCAATCTTTTATGGAAAAATCGAAGGTTTATCAGTTTCAGTTAGTATTGAGTATTTAAACCATTGATTTAATAATTCTTTTGCTCTTGTATATCTATTATTGCTTTTATTATCATCAGGTTCTTGCTTTCCTAAAATTAATCTTACAAAATTCTGTGGATGACTTTCATAAAGATCTTTTTGCATTTTTTCAGATATAATGTCGTATGGTGGAGACATCAAACTATCAAATTTATCAATTATTTTTTTATTATATGTTATACCTTTAAATGGAATTACTTCAACCATGAATTTTACCCCTTTTAGTTTTAAACTGAATATAATAATTTATTAAAAACATTATCAAAATCAAATATTTTATATTTCTTAAGAAAATTATTATATATTTTTGTAAGAAAATGAAATATAGAGATATCATAACTATTTTTTTGGTGATTGTTTTTATTCTAACTTTAACTTATGTAACAGCAGTTGATACATCAATTTAGTATATCTCAATAATTATTTTTGTAATCTTGATTTATATTACTTATAAACTTTGGATTGAAAAATAGCTATTGTTTTTAAGATGAAAATATTTAAGATAGCATTATTTATTTGCTAGGTAATGACTGATAATTTAGCAGACAAAAAAGTTCTTAAGATTGCAGATAAAACTATATCAAATTATCATTTATGTGATCATTGCTTTGGTAGGATTTTTGCAAAAGTAGAACATGGTTTAACAAATCAGAAAAGAGGACAAATATTAAGAAATAATTTAAAAATAAAAAAAAAAATTTATTCTAAAAACTGCTGGTTATGCAATGGTTTGATAAATGAAATAGTACATTTTTCAAATTTAATTAAAAAATCATTAAGTGTTTATGAATATGAAACTTTTTTAGTAGGTTCAAAAGTTGATGAAGATATATTAGATAAAGAACAGGCGATAATTAATTTTACAGGTTCTAAATATGCAGAATCAATTAAAACAGAATTAAACAGAGAAATAGGTAAGATATTAGAACAAAGTTTAAAAAAAGAGGTAAATTTTAAAAAGCCAATTATAATGGCAGTTTTAGATACGTCTTTTGATGTTGTAAAACTGCAGATTAGCTCACTTTATATTTATGGAAAATATAAGAAATTTAAACGAGATATCCCACAAACAAGATGGTTTTGTAAGATATGTTATGGAAAAGGTTGCAAAAAATGTAATTATTCAGGTAAATTATATGAAACAAGTGTTGAAGAATTGATTGCTAAAAAAATTTTAGAAATAAGTAGTGGTGAAGATGAATCTTTTCATGGATGTGGAAGGGAAGATGTTGATGCTCGGATGCTTGGTAATGGACGTCCATTTGTATTAGAGATTAAGAATCCCAAAAAAAGGAAACTTAATTTTTTAATGTTAGAGAAAAAAATCAATAAGATTAATAAAAATAGTATTATGATTAGCAATCTTCGGTATTCTAATAAGGATGAAATAAACAGATTAAAACATTCAAACTTCAGAAAAACTTATCGTGTTGTTTTAAAAAGTGCAAAAACTTTAAATAACGAAAAACTTAAAAAGGCAGCTATATCATTATGTGGTAAAAAGATAGGCCAGTTTACGCCATCTAGAGTGGCTCACAGACGAGCTAAAATGGTTAGAGAGAAACATATATATGATTGTAAGGTTGAATCGATAGATGGTGTCATGGCAACATTAATAATCGAAGCAGAGTCAGGAACCTACATAAAAGAGCTTATATCCGGTGATGAAGGTAAAACCCAGCCGAATTTAAGTGACTTAATTGGCATTCCCTGTCAAGTAACTGAGCTTGATGTTATAAACATTAAGGGGGAATAAAAATTGGTAAAACGTTCAAAAGGAATTAGAAGTAAAAGTAGAAAAATACTAAGAAAAAAACCAAGAGAAAGAGGAATACACTCTATTACTAGAGCTTTACAACAATTTGAAGAAGGAGAATCCGTAAATATTGTTATTGACTCATCTATCCATAAAGGAATGCCCCATATTCGTTTCCAGGGTTGTACAGGTAAAATAGAGGGAAAGCAAGGTGAGTCATATCTTGTAGGAATAAATGACGGAAAAAAACATAAGGTTTTAATTATCCGATCTGAGCATCTTAGGAGAGTGCAATAATGTCACCTGAAGAAAGTAAAATAAAACCGGTATCAATTTCTGAAGTTAAGAACATTTTAAAGAAAGTTGAAAAAGAACGAAAGGAATTGTTATATGAACAGAAAATCGCACTTGAACATGCTCAAAAATTTGCAAAATTACCAATAAAAAAAATAGATGAATTAATAAAGGAATTATTAAAACTTGAATTTTTAGATGAGATACTTGTTTATAAAATAGCTGATTTGCTTCCCCAGACTGATGATGATATAAAAACTATTTTTGCAAAAGAAAGAATTACATTCGGTGAAAATGAGATAAAAAAGATACTTGAACTAATTAGAAAATACTATACCGAATGATTAAGGGGGTAAAATTCGTGGAAGATTATGTATATATACTGGATTACCTGCCAAAAGGAAGAGTTGATTTGCCCCCTCATAAAAGGCAACCTTTAGTTTTTGGTATTGGTGAAAATCAGTTTACATTGCTTGAATTGGTTCCAAAAAAAGATGCTTCTTTTAATATTGGAGAAAGAATTTATGTTGGTAAAAATCCTGAAAGCAGAAAAAAGATTACAAAAATCAAGGGTAGAGTAAATTATGAAGATATGACATCAACTGCTCATGGAGAAATGCCATATATCATTATGGACATAGTTCATAATCAAAAAGAGCGTTTCCTTAAGTTTTTCAATGAATCACCTGCAATTTCTACAAGATTTCATGTTCTTGAGCTTTTACCAGGACTTGGAAAAAAAATGATGCATGATATTCTTGATGAAAGAAAGAAAAAACCTTTTACAAGCTTTGAAGAGATGTGTGAACGTATAGATTTTTTAAGAGCACCAGATAAACTTATAGCAAAAAGAATTGAATTAGAGCTTACGGATCCAGATCAAAAATATCGATTATTTACACGCCCTCCTATGACGCATGGTTTCCACTGATTAAATCATGAAAAGAAGTCTTGGCCAAAATTTTTTAATAGATAAAAATGTTGCTATTAGAGAAGTTGGTTATGCAAATATTGCAGAAAATGATGTCGTTTTAGAAGTTGGACCTGGCAATGGAATTTTAACAAGAATTTTGGCTGATAATGCAAAAGCAGTAATAGCAATAGAAATTGATGATAAGATTTTTAGGAATCTTAAGGACAAACTTCCAAATAATGTAATATTAATTAATAACGATGTTTTGAAAGTTGATTTTAATAGTCTTCCAAAATTTAATAAAATTGTTTCA
>CAZHIY010000104.1:0-7399 GCA_964533085.1 uncultured Thermoplasmatales archaeon
TCTTTAAAACAAGATAAATTATAATAGCGTATATTTTCTAGAAAGTGTACTTAAACAAACCGAAGGGACCGGTGTTGATATATATACCCATGGTGAGATGCTACCTGCAAATGCTTATCCTGCCTTTAAGAAATATTCTCATTTGGTAGGTAATTATGGTAGCTCTTGGTGGAAACAAAAAGAAGAGTTTGAAAAATTCAATGGACCTATCCTTCTAACAACAAATTGTTTGGTTCCCCCGAGAAATTCCTATAAAGACAGAGTTTACACCACAGGTATTGTAGGATTTGAAGGCTTGAAACATATCGATGATGGTAATCCAAAGGATTTTTCTGAAATAATTGAACATGCAAAAAAATGTTCTTCTCCTGAAAAAATTGATGATGGTGAAATCACTATCGGTTTTGCTCACAATGCAACACTAAGTGTTGCAGACAAAATTGTTGATGCAGTTAAAACTGGTAAAATAAAAAGATTTGTTGTAATGGCTGGATGTGATGGTCGAAGGACAAATAGGCAATATTATACTGATTTTGCTAAGGCTCTTTCAAGTGATACAGCAATTCTTACAGCTGGTTGTGCAAAGTATAGATATAACAAACTTGGACTTGGAGATATTGGTGGCATTCCTCGAGTAATTGATGCAGGTCAATGTAATGATTCTTACTCCCTTGTTGTTATCGCACAAAAGCTTGCAGAAGTATTTGGTGTAGGACTAAATGAATTACCAATTTCTTTTAACATTGCGTGGTATGAGCAAAAAGCTGTTCTAGTTTTACTTTCACTTTTGTCACTTGGCGTAAAAAACATTATGCTTGGTCCAACCTTACCTGCTTTTGTTTCACCAAATGTGTTAAAAGTCCTAGTTGAAAAATTCAATATACAGCCAAATTCGACAGTTGAAAATGACCTTCCAACATTAAAAATAGTTGCATAGCTCTAAACATATGTCAAAAAGAAAGATTGTAAAAATTGATGAGGAAAAATGTACAGGGTGTGGACTATGTATACCAAATTGTCCTGAAGGCGCAATTCAAATAATCGATGGAAAAGCAAGACTGATGAGTGATATTTTTTGTGATGGTCTTGGTGCTTGCCTTGGACATTGTCCAGAGGGGGCAATTAGCAGTGAAGAGCGAGAGGCAGAACCTTACCATGAAAAAAAGGCAATGGTAAATATCGTAAAAGCTGGTAAAAACACAATTATTGCTCATCTTAAGCATTTGAAAGATCATGGAGAAACAGAATATTTGAAGGAAGCCCACGAGTTTCTGGAAGAAAAAGGTATTGAAATAGAATTGAAAGAAACTGAATGCGGTTGTATGCATGAAACTAATCAAGCATGTCCAGGAGCACAAATGAAGGATTTCTCTTATGAAAAAAGAGAAAATCTAGAAGAAAGCGGATCTAGAAGCTCTCATCTTAGACAATGGCCAATTAAACTTCATCTAGTGTCACCATTTGCGCCATATTTTCAGGGAAAAGATGTGTTGCTCGTAGCAGATTGTGTTGGTTATTCTATTGGTGATTTTCATAAAGATTATCTAAAAGACCGTAGCATATCTATTGCATGTCCTAAATTAGATACCAATCAAGAGATATATTTGGATAAATTGACAAAATTAATAGATGATGCTAAGATAAATACCCTTACTGTTATGACAATGGAAGTTCCTTGTTGTAGTGGATTATTCAGTATTGCAAAGAGAGCTACTGAGAAAGCGTCAAGAAAAATCCCAATCAAATCAATAGTCGTTGGTATAAAAGGTGACATTTTAAAGGAAGAATGGGTGTAAGAGGTAATTAAAATGGAAAAAAAATGTTATAAAGCTGGAGAAAAAGTAGCTGATTTTTCTTTATTTGATCATAATGAAAAAGAATTTAAATTGTCTGATTTCAAAGGAAAAAGAGTATTCTTATCATTTCATCCACTTGCTTGGACCGGAGTTTGTTCTGAACAGATGAAATCTCTTGAAAAAAATTTTAAAGAGTTTGAAGAATTAAATACAGTCGCGGTCGGTATTAATGTTGATTCAATCCCATCAAAAAAGGCATGGGCTGACAGCCTTGGCATTAAAAATACAAGACTTCTTTCAGACTTTTGGCCTCATGGTAAAATTGCAGATTTATTTCATATTTTTAGAGAAAAAGACGGATTTTCTGAACGGGCAAATATAATTGTTAACGAAGATCAAGAAATAGAATTTATACGCATATATGAGATTGGTGAGTTACCTAATATAAATGAAATTCTAACGTTTCTTAGAGAATTATGAATAAAGGAATAGGGGATAAATTTCAACAAGATACCAAATATTTTCGCAATTTCATGTATGGTGGTGGGGTTGATTGGAAAAATCAACCTGATATATATAAAAGCTATCCAAATAGTAGGAAAATAAAACTTGATAGACCTGAAGCTTTATCAAAATTATCGATAGATGATGTATTAAAAAAACGAAAAAGTATACGTATTTTTTCTGAAGATCCAGTTTCTAAAAAACAGCTTTCTTATTTATTATGGGCTTCAACTGGAATAAAAAGAGAAGAACTTGGATTTGAATTTCGTACAGCTCCTTCCGCAGGAGCATTATATCCAATAGAGACATATTTAGTAATTAATAGAGTCTTGGATATTCCTAAAGGCCTATATCATTATTCAATAATAGACCACTCTTTAGAAGAATTAAAAACTGGTGATTTTAGTAATGACATTACAAAAGCTGCATTAGAACAAGATATGTGTAAACATTCTGCAGCAGTTTTTATTTGGACTGCGATCTTTAAGCGTTCTAAATGGAAATATGGTGAGCGTGCCTATAGGTATATCTATTTGGATGCAGGTCATATTGCTGAAAATTTCGCCCTTGCATCTACAAGTCTTGGTTTAGGTAATTGCCAAATTGCTGCATTGTTTGATGATGAGGTAAATGAGATAATTGGTGTTGATGGTACTAATGAAAGTGTAATATATATGAGTGTTGTAGGTAATTTGTAATTAATAGTAAATAATAAATCTAGTTTATTTTTTAACACTCTGAAAGGTGGAGTTTACTATGAGTTCTAATATTATTGTCGAATTATATGATAAAACCTGGGAAAAAACTGTAGAAAAAGGGAAAAAACCAGTGGTTGTTATGTTTTCCAGTCCATCTTGTCCTTATTGTAAACAGATGAGGCCATATTTTAAGGAGTATGCTACTGAATATAAAGACAAGATACTTTTTGCAGAAGTTGATATATCAATAAGTCAGACTATTGCAGCTAGATATGGTGTTATGGGAACACCTACATTCAAATTTTTCTGTAAGGGTAAACCTATAAATGAGCTTGTTGGCGCAATATCTCCCCCTATTATAAAGAAAACTATTGAGAGATTACACTTGAGCATGGTTCACAATGTGCTGAAAGTACGACATGGGTGGACTCTAGTATTTCTGGATATGCTTAGTGGAGCTTTTAATAATGGATGTGAAGGAAGCAATTAGAAAAAGAAGAGCATATCGTTCTTTGATTCCTACAAAAATTACTGATGAACTAATTGCTGATTTTGCAGAGTGCATTCAAATTACTGCATCATGTTTTAATAATCAACCATGGAAATATGTATTTGTTTATGATCAAGACATGTTGAGAAAGATGCATGAAACATTATCTTTGGGTAACGAATGGGCGAAAAAGGCATCAATGATTGTTGTTGTTCTTGGTAGAAAGGAAGATGATTGTGTGATTAGGGATAGGATATACTATAGATTTGATATCGGAATGGCTACCGAAGCAATTATTCTTAGAGCAACTGAATTAGGACTTGTTGCACATCCCATAGCAGGTTATAGCCCAAAGAAAACCAGGGAAGTTCTAGGAATACCAGAAGATATAGATGTTATTACTCTAGTGATAGTTGGGAAACATTCTGATAAAATTGATCCGGTTCTCTCTGAAAAACAAGTTGAAGCTGAAAAAAATCGGCCAGAAAGAATTCCTATAGATGAATTTGTATATATAAATAGATATATTGATAAAAAGTGATTATTGATGAAAATTGAACATGTAAATGGGGAAAATAGAGGCAAGGTTTTACTATATGCATTAAGCACTTGTGGTTGGTGTAGAAAAACTAAAGATTTTCTAAAAAAACTTGGTGTAGAATATTCATATATTTACGTTGATTTAGTTGAAGAGAGTGAAAAAGACAAAGTAATTGAAAATGTAAAAAAGTTTAATCCTCGCTGTTCCTTTCCTACTATTGTAATTAATGACAAAAAATGTATAGTTGGGTATAAGGAAGATGAAATAAGAGAGGTTCTTGATAAATGAGTGAGATTAAAAAACAGGATATCGAAAAGCTATATAAGAAACTTAACAAGGAAGCGGATTTGTCTGGATACAATCTAAATTCAGATGTTAAGTTAACAAAAGATCTTATAAAGGGTCTTTTAGTAAATGGAAGTAGATATGGTTATTGGGCCTGTCCATGTAGGTTAGCATCTGGTAATAAAAGCAAAGATCTGGACATAATTTGCCCCTGTGATTATCGTGATATGGATTTAGATGAGTTTGGTTCATGCTATTGTGCTCTTTATGTTTCAAAAGATATTTTGGACGGGAAAAAAGAATTAGTATCAATTCCAGAACGTAGACCTCAAATTGATGAAAAAAAGCATATAAAAGAAATATCAGTAGAAAAAAATATCATCTCATTATCAAAACCAGTTTGGAGATGTAGAGTATGCGGCTATCTTTGTGGTAGAGACGCCCCTCCTGAGGTTTGCCCAATTTGTAAGGCAAAAAAAGAACGATTTGAAAAATTTATGTAAATCTATCCCGCCCTTCCATCGTCACATGCATTTTCATCATCCATTGGTCTTGCATGTTCTGCATGTGCTGGTTGAATACAAATATCAAGCGGCATTTTTTTCATAGGTTTACCACAGCAACTAGGTACCATTCCGTCAGTTACTTCAATATTTTTTCCGCACAATTCGCATTTATAAGTATCTTTCATAAAATCACTCCTATTATTGTACAATTTCATTTATTTTAGCAGCAATATGCATTTTTTCATCTTCAGATAATGATTGATCAAGCATAGGATAAACTTTTTCCTCCTCAAAAGATTTATGCTTAATCAAATACACCTTAAAACTATAAAAATCAGATATCATTCTTTTATTTCGAACGTCTCTTCTCCAATTATTTAATTTGTTAAGAATGAAGTTATGTTGTTTTGTAAGCTCGGGCAGCATCTTATATCCTTCAGTTTTATCCTCCGGATTGTAGGATGTAAATATAGCTTTTTCTTCAGTGAAAATATGTTTTTCTAGTTCCCATTCAAATCTATTAAATGCAACATACATTGAATCAAAATCTTCATTGTTTTTTTCTTCAAGATTATTTAATAAATCTTCAATTTTATTATGATCTTTTACCATTAATTTAAAAATATTAATAGATTTCATCATGTCTAATTATACCCCCAATTTTAGGAATGATTTTATATGTTTTATATCTTCCTAAACTTAAAGAAATATTTTCAAAATAATATTATAGAATCAATCTATGTAGAGATGGTAGGTAAAGAAATGAATGGAAAAAAAATACAAATCAAAATTGTAAATTTATGGCCTGAAAATGAGATTGTCAACCTTTATAAAGTTGCAGGATGGTGGAAGGATTATTATAACCCCTCTGGACTGAAAAATATGATAAAAGGTAGTTTTGCTTTTGCTGTCGCAGTTGAAAAAAATTCAAATAAAGCAGTTGGGATGGGAAGAGTAATATCTGATGGAGTAACTGATGCATATATTCAAGATCTTGTAGTTTTACCAGAATATCGTGATAGTGGCATTGGTATACAGATTGTTAAAAAACTACTCGAATTTTGCCTATCCAAAAAAATCATGTGGATAGGTCTTATTGCAGAACCAGGTCAATGTGGCTTTTATTCAAATATTGGGTTTAAAACCTTAAAAAAATATACTCCTATGAAATATAAGGAAGATGATAAAAATGCTTTCAATGGATGATTTTAAATTAATTACCCTTGATGATAAAGAGTTATTTGATGAACATTATAAAAAATTTCCACCAGGTCATAGTGATAATAACTTTACAACACTAATTAGTTGGATGGAATATAGTAAATACAAATATGCTTTTGTTAATGATAATATCATAATAATGAGTAATATAAAAAATCAAATTCAATTCAGACCACCTTCTGGTGAAAAAAGAAAGGAATTGTTTGATCAAGTTCTAATGCTTACAAAAAATCTGAATTCAAAATATCCTATTGGACTTGTCGATAATGAAACAAAAGATTGGCTTTCAAGCCTATATCCAAAATTAGAATTTATTCCAAAAAGAGAATACTTTGATTATGTTTATCTTGCTTCAGATCTTGCTGAATTACCTGGTTCAGCCTATAGTAAAATTAGAAATCGAGTTAACAAATTCAAGAGAAATTATACCTATGAGGTTGATAAAATAACAGAAGAAAATATGAGCGAAATTCAAGAATTTCTAAAAAGATGGTGTCTTTGGAAAGATTGTGAATCTGACCCTCTACTTGAAAGTGAAAAAAAGGCAATACTTTATTCAATGGCCCATTTTTTTGAACTTGAGTTGTCAGGTATTTTTATACGCATAGAAGATGGTATCGAAGCAATAGCAGTTTATGAAGCTATGAATCAGGACACTGCAGTAGTTCATTATGAAAAAGGATCACCTGATTTTGATGGTATATATAAGATTGTAAATCAAGAAACAGCAAAAATACTTCAAAAAGATTTTAAGTTTATAAATAGAGAATCTGACATGGATTTGCCTGGTTTAAGACGAGCTAAAATGTCATATAGGCCTCATCATATGGTAGAGATATCTAATATTAATAAAAATAGCATTTGATTCTGGATATTTTTTTTATAATTTACTCATCGCATGCTCTGCAGAATAAAGAAAATTCCGGGCTCTGTCTTAATATTTTACATATCCTGCAGGTCTCAGGTATTACGCATCCATTCCCGTTATCGATAATATTTTGTGCAGACGTTTTGATTTCACTTAGAATTAAGTTATCTACAATATTTATCCTTCCACGCTTTCTTGACACATATTGACAAACTGCTGCAGGTGTTATTCCTAGTTTCTCTGCGGTATCTTTGAAGGCATTCATAACACTTTGAGATTCTTTGACCTTGCTCTCTAGCAATGATTTAATCAGACTACAATTTGCCCATGCTCGTTCATAGTCATGTATTCCTAGCAGCTTATCAAAGAGCTTCTTTCCTCTCGCGACGGCTATCTCGACCTTCGCGAAACCTCTTTTAAAATAAAGCCTTACGGGGATTAACGTATATCCCCTCTGGGTAATAATCCCTCGCAGCTTCTCTATCTCTGA
>CAZHIY010000105.1:0-7391 GCA_964533085.1 uncultured Thermoplasmatales archaeon
ATCTGATTGATTTTTCGGTTTAAACAAAAGAAATCAGGTCAGCTAAACAAATACAATAAAATAATAGTTTAGCATACTATCAAAACTCTATAACAATATATTCTTTGAATGGAGGAGCTGAAATGGAATTTAAAGGAAAATCTGCTATCATTACAGGAGGAAGTATAGGTATAGGCGCATCAATTGCAATTGAACTAGCACGAGAAGGTGCCAATGTAGCAATCAACTATCGTAAACATGATGCAGAAGCTAAAGAAGTAGCAAAGAAGATTGAAAAGTTAGGAAAAACATGTCTCATTGTAAAAGCAGATGTTACTAATTATAGTCACGCTGAAGGAATGTTTAAAAAAGTTATTGAAGAATTTGGCGGATTAGATATTCTTATATGTAACGCTGGAATAAATATTGATCGCGTAATTTGGAAGATGAATGAAAATGATTGGGATAATGTAATCAATGTAAATCTTAAAGGCTATTTTATTTACAATAAATTAGCTGCTATATATTTTAAAGATCAACACTCTGGAAAAATTGTTAATATCACATCAATAAATGGTCTTCGAGGTAAATTTGGACAATGCAATTATTCAGCATCAAAAGGAGGTATAATTTCGCTTACAAAAGCTCTAGCAAAAGAGCTAGGTAAATTCAATGTTAATGTCAATGCGGTTGCACCAGGAATGGTGATGACAGAAATGGCTAAAAACCTACCACCCGAGTTCCTTCAAAAAGCAGTAGATGAAACTGTACTAGGTCGAATTGCTTCAACGAAGGATATTGCAAACGTTGTTCTTTTCTTATGTAGTGAAAAATCTAAACATATAACAGGTGAGATTATCAAGGTTGATGGTGGTCAGTACATTTAGAAAGTTGGTGAAAAAGTGAAAGTAGGAATTGTTGGGATAGGTCATGGAAAATTTGGAAACCGTAGTGATGCAACAGTTCAGGAACTAGCTTTTGAACCTTTTAAAGAAGCAATAGAGGATGCAAAAAATCTGAGAAGGGAAGATATTGATGCCTTAATTGTTGGATCAGTTCCTGAATATCATATGCAGCGTTCATTACCTGGAGTTGTTGCAGAATATGTTGGAATGAACCCAAAATCTACATGGCTTACTGAAGCTGCCTGTGCTTCAGGCAGCGCTGCTATTCGGACAGCTTTTATGGCAATAAAATCAGGAGTACATGATATAGTTGCAGTAATTGGTGTTCAAAAAATGAGGGAGCTATCTACAGAGGAAATTCTAGCACTTATGGGTAGAGTTGGAGACGTTCAATGGGAATCAATTTTTGGAACTACATTTCCAGGTTATTATGCACTATATGCGAACAGGCATATGTATGAATTCGGTACAACAAAAGAACAGATGGCACTAGTTGCCGTAAAGAACCATTTTTATGGAGCTATGAACCCATATGCATTTTTCCAAAAGGAAGTAACAAAGGAAAGGGTTCTTGGTTCAGATGATGTTGCATCTCCTGTAAATGTTTTTGATTGTTGTGCTAACGCTGACGGTGCAGCATGTGTAATTATGACAAATGAAAAGATTGCAAAGAAATTCAATGACACACCAATATGGTTTGAAGGTCTTGGAGCAGCTTCAGCACAGATGTCTCTATTAAGAAGGCCTAATCTTGTAGAAATTCCTAGTGCAGTAGAAGCAGCAAAACAAGCATATGAACAAGCAAAAGTAAAACCATCTGATATTCAAGTAGCAGATGTTCATGATTGTTTTACAATTGCTGAAATAATGGCATATGAAAACCTTGGTTTCTGTCCAAAAGGTAAAGGTGGAAAGTTCATTGAGGAGAAACAATCATATATAGGTGGTAAAACTCCAGTAAATGTAGATGGAGGACTCAAAGCTAAGGGGCATCCAGTTGGTGCAACAGGTGTATCAATGACTACAGAAATTGTGAAACAATTGAGAGGAGAAGCAGGTAAAAGACAAGTGCCGGGTGCAGAAATTGGGCTTACTCACAATGTTGGTGGAATTGGCCAATACACCTTTGTTCAAATTTTGAGGAGGTAAAAAATGCCATTCAAATACTTTGGAAAGATAAACTTCACACCATATACAAAGGTTGATAAATTCGCCGATTTCCTCCAAAAAGGAAAACTAATGGGAACACAATGTAGGAAATGTGGAGAGAGGTATTTCCCACCCCGTGCGGATTGTCTAAGATGTATGGATGATAATTTTGAATGGGTAGAGTATTCTGGTAAAGGCACCCTTAATAGTTTTACAACCATTCATGCAGCACCACAGGGATTTGATGATATTGCACCCTACACAATTGGAATAGTTGACCTCAAAGAAGGCGGACGACTGCTTGCCTGGATTGGAGATATTCCTAAAGACGAAATTAAAAACGATATGCCCGTAAAAGTTGTACCACGTATCTTTGAAGAAATACCAGAAATAAAGCTCTATTATACAATTGAAAAACCCTAAGGTTTTTCTTTCTTCACTGGTTTTGGCAGAACTGCTTCCTTTAATTTCTCGTCAAATGGATGACCTTCTGCCAAGAGTTGTCTATATTTAACAAAATCAATAACATCTTTTCCGGTTAGTTTTTTATTGTTAAATGCATGAAAACCGATGAATGCTTCAGTAGCCATGTTTGCTGCAAGCCAATGACGGTTTGCTAGTTTTGTCTGATCCCAGAAGAATTTCTTTTTCATTCTTATTCCATCGATTGATTTAATCAAGCAAACAGGCATAAGATTTGTATAAGTCCACAAAATGTCATCAACTGCTTTATCAAGTAATTTAAAATCTGTAGGATTTGATTTGATGATTTCACGTGCTTTTTTGAAATCTTCACCTTTGAGAAATTCTCCATAAACAATTTCTCCATCATCTGTATATTTATCTGTTATTACTGTTGGATTTCTTATGAATTTGTTACCCTGTTTTAGCACGGGAACGACCTTACTGATAAGACTTAAACGTTTCGCCTTATAAGCAGACCACAAGTCACAAGAGATACAATTCCACATCGCATCCTCAATACCTAGGAACCAGGGTAGAAAATCAGTTGATCCGCCATCAGGTGCAGAACCATGGCGTGGTCCTGCTTGGCCAAATATCGCCAAATCTGATGATACAGCAATATCACAAGCCATACCGATCTCTTGACCTCCAGCAACCCTCATACCATTTACACGGCATATAGTAGGTTTTTTACAGTTTAGAATTGAATCAACCATCCCATTAAACAGATCCATATATAATCCATATTCATTTGGTCTACCACTATAATATTCAGCATATTCCTTTGTATTTCCCCCAGTACAAAATGCTTTGTCTCCAACTGCTGTAAATATTGCTGCTACAACGCTTCGGTCCATAGATGCCTTATGAAATCCTGCAATCACTCCTTTAACCATATCAGTTGTATATGAATTGTATTGAGAGGGATTATTTAGTATAATCCATGCAGAATTCAATCCCTTAACTTTGTTTCCATCATTGTCTACAATACGTTTCAATTCATAAATTATGCTTGGTGGGTCACGGCTAAAATATTCATCACTCCATAAATCATGATTCTTTATTTTATCATCTTTGGGTAACCAGTCTAAAGACATTTTAATCCTCCCTCTAGTTAACAATATTAAGGGAGAATAATGTCAATATTATTTATATCTTTTTTAATTAAACACGCCCTTGAACAAATAAGATTATATACTCTTTACTTAATCACAGAAACCGGGGGAAAGATATGAAAGCTGCTGTTTTATTTGGAAAAGAAGAGTTAAAAATTGTCTCTGATTTTGAAGATCCTCTTACAAAAGATTCAGATGTTCTAATAAGGTCAAAATACACTGGATTGTGCAGTACAGATCGTACTCTTTATCGTGGTTTTGTTCCATTCAAACCACCACTAATAATTGGACATGAAATTGCAGGGGTAGTTGAAGAGGTCGGCAAATCTACTAAAACATTAGAAGTTGGTGACCATGTTATAATTCCACCAGTGTATCCTGGGTGTGAAGACGAAAATTGTCCAGCATGTAAGGAAGGTCTAACAAATAGATGTAAAAATTCTATTTTTATTGGTCATGGTGTAAATGGCGGTGATGCAGAATTTATTGCTGTTCCTTCCAGATACACTTTTAAAATAAAGGAAAGCGTTCCCTTAGATGAAGCTTGTATCATTCCAGATGCAGTCTCAACACCATTTCATGGATTGAAAAGTAGGTCTGTTCCCCCACACATTATTCAAAATTCATCGAACCCAGGTAAGTTATTTGACCAATCCTCCCATTGGTTAAAAGGAAAAAATGTAGTTGTTTTTGGTGTTGGTGGAGTTGGGGGACCAACTATAAATCTCGCTGCACGATATTTCAAAGCAAAGAATGTACTAGCAGTAGACATTTTTGATAACAAACTTGAATTTGCAAAAAAACTTGGAGCAACACATGTGGTAAACTCCAAAACATATTTTGAAGAAAATAATATTTCAATAAATGAAATATCTGGTAGGGATATGGCAAAAGCAATATCTGGTATAGCAAGACATATTACCTCAAATTTTTCAGAAGATAAATTCCAGGTTGATTGTGTTTTAGATTGTTCTGGAGTTTCAGATACTTTTCCAATAGCTGTAGAAACAGTAAGCAAAAATCGAACAATTATCCAAGTTGGATGGCCACCAAAACCTGTTAGAGAATTTCTTAACCAGAAAATCATGGATAAGTATCTTACAATTAATGGAACATGGGCATGTCCAATGAACGAGATGGGAGAAATCGTAAAAGCTGTCGAAGATAATACTGTCAATTTAGAATTACTAGTTACAAACAAAGACTATAAATTGGATAGTTTAGAAAATGCAATACATGATCTTGAAGCTGGCAAAATACTTGGCAGAGCAACTATTAGAATTGTTTGATTTTTGGTGATAATATGATTTATAAGACCATAACTGTAGAAGAAAAAAATATGATTGGTAGAATTACATTTAATAATTTACCCCTAAACATACTCAATATTGAGATGATGAAAGAGATCAATCAAGCATTGAAAGGATTTAAAGATAAAAATTTAAAAGTCCTAATATTTAATGCAAATGGTAAGGCATTCTCAGCAGGAGTTGATGTATCGGATCATACTAAAGAAAAAGTTAAAGAAATGATTCAGGTCTTTCATAAAATTTTTACAAACCTATATAATATGAATGTTCCAACAGTATCCATTGTAAATGGAGCTGCTTTAGGCGGTGGTTGTGAAATTGCAACATTTTGTGATATTGTAATTGCATCAGAAAAATCCAAATTTGGACAGCCTGAGATAAAAGTTGGGGTATTTCCGCCAATAGCTGCTGCAATATTTCCTAAGTTGATGTGGAGTAAAAAAGCATTAGAACTTATTGTTACGGGTGATGTAATAAGTGCCAACGAAGCAAAAGAACTCGGTCTTGTTAACCAGGTTCTTCCTGTTGATAATTTTGATGAAGAAGCTGAAAAATTTATAAATGAAAAACTAGCAAGTAATAGCGCAATTGTTTTACAGCTCACAAAGAGAGCATTTATGGAAGGAGCAACTCAAAATTATTCTGATTCTATTAAGAGAATCGAAGATATTTACTTAAATGAACTTATGAAAACAAACGATGCAAATGAGGGTCTTGCTGCTTTCCTTGAAAAAAGACAAGCAGTTTGGAAAAACAAATAAAAAACTCATTCACTATCTTTTCCCCTGTTTTTTTATAATAGTTTTAGCATAGTATTTATATATTGTTTATTCTATAGTTATAATAATAAGTTAGGGGGATTATACATTGAAACATAGTACTTTATTCATTAAGGGCATTGCATTGACAATATTAATTTTATTTATTGGTGTAGATATTGTTCAATCAACTGGTAACTCCTTAATATTAAATGAACAACAACCTACACTCATTATTGAAGGCCCCACATATGGTGTAGTAGGAATTCCATATGAATATACCTTCCATCTTATTGATCCAGAAAGATATGAATATTTACTTAAGCTGAATTGGGGTGACGGGGAAATTACAGATTGGCTTGGACCATACGGAGCTGGAGAAGAAGCAATAGCTAGCCATAAGTGGGTTGAAAATGGCGTATATACTCTCCAAGCAACAGCTATGTATAATGGCTCTAATTATAATGCATCATTGGTCGTAACAATAATATTGGGCAATATCTTATATGTTGGAGGTAGTGGATCATATAACTACACAAGTATTCAGAATGCAATAGATGATGCAAATGAGGGGGATACAGTATTTGTCTTCGATGATTCATCACCTTATTATGATAATATTATTGTTAATAAATCTATAAACATAAGGGGGGAAAATAAGAATACTACAATTATAGAGGGTAAAGATGATGATATTATAGTAATTAATGCTAATTATGTTAGCCTATCTGGATTTACAGTTAAACATGGTCGATATGCTATCAGACTTATATCCTCCTCAGGTACTTCAATATCTGATAATATAGTTACAGATAATATGCTCGAGGGTATTCATCTAGCTAATTCTTCTTATAATATAATATCAAGAAATATCGTTCAAAATAACAATTATGGTATCGCTCTTCATTGGACTTTGTCAGGTCCTGGACCGTGTAAATATAACAATATAACCAATAATAAAATTTTAAATAATTCTCAAAGAGGTCTACATATAAGCCTTTATCATGAATATAACAATATCACTGGAAATACAATTGCCTATAACCAGAGATATGGGATTAAAATTTGTTGTTATTGTAATAACAATTTCATATATCATAACAATTTTATAGATAACTTTCAGAATGCTGAGGATCAGTTTAGTAATAGATGGCATAATGGGTATCCATCAGGTGGTAACTATTGGAGTGATTACAATGGAACAGATGAAGATTTGGATGGTATTGGTGATACACCTTATAATATACCTGGTGGAGACAATAAAGATAAATACCCATTAATTCAACCATTTGGTGAAAATGAACCACCAGTTTTAGAGATAATAAATCCAAAAAAAGATTATTTTCATTTTTCTGGTATTCCATTGGCACCACTACCTTTTGATTTGATTGCTGATACAATGTCCTTGGGAGGTTTCAGATTAAGACCAATAATGATAAGTGCATTTGATGACTTTGATAGAAGTGAAGATTTAATTGTTAAAGTATATTTAAATGGCGAAGAGCAGGGATATGCATACTATTATAATGATTGGAAATTACATGAATGGTATTGGACAGGAAAAGCATTTGGAATATACAATCTTTCAATTACAGCAGAGGATTCTTATGGAAAAGTCGGTAGCGTCGAAATGGAAGTTTGGAATTTCTGTTTTATTTACTGGAGTTTTGCGTTTTGCTAAGTATATGTGTTTTTCATCATCGTTGATCT
>CAZHIY010000106.1:0-7363 GCA_964533085.1 uncultured Thermoplasmatales archaeon
ATAACATCACTTAGACTATCAATCAACCACAGTGGAGCTATAACAGACGTTTCTGAATTTTATATTTCTCCAAGATGGAATTTAACCCGTTTGTCTAGGAAGGATATAAATAAATCCGAAAGGAAGCTATTGTCTCATAATTTCTCGTATGACAATCAAGATTTAAAGGTAGTACAAAGGCCTCAATTTCCCTGGTTTGATTATGTTGTTGGGAAATACATAGGATCTTTAAAAAATGGGTTGTCTGACTTGGAGATTATGGGGAATTACACCTTAAATAATTTTGAAGCTCTTACACATTTTATTATGGACAAGTTTGAAGAAGAGTATAATTTCAGTTGGGATAATTCCACCGGAGTTGGACCGGATAATGATTCGCTTCCATGGTATAATGATACCCTAGCAAGTTTATGCAAACCTTTTGTCGTCATAGGTGAAGATCCAACTTTTAATCCTGACAGGTATATACCCCCGATTGTTCAAACATTTAAAAAAATTAATCCTTTAATGATATTATCTCTTTTTTATAATAGAGTCCGATATTATGTCCAATCATTCGTATTATATTGCGCGTTTAGGAATAGTGAAGAACATTTTTGTAAGGGTATAATCCTATACGATCATAATAATGATACATATAATATGGCTAATTGGCGTGCAGTGATACCAATAATATATATGAATAGAACAATTGGTAAAGACATGTACGATGACACCGTTAACTCTCTATGGAGATCCAATAATTATACTATCAAATTCCATATCAATCAAAGTTACAATGAAAATGTAGAAAGTTATAATGTAATGGGACAGATTAACGGTACAAACCCTGAAAAAACAGCGCTCGTGGTCTCCTATTATGACTCCTGGTGGAATGCTGGAGTGGTAGACGGAGCGATTCCAATGTCAACCGTACTTGCTATTGCAAAATATATGAGAGAATTAAATGAGACTTATGGAATTGAACCAAAATATAATGTAAAATTTATCGCATTTGGTGGAGAAGAATATGGCTATATCGGGGCACATTATTATGTAAAAAATTATACAAAGAAAAACATTAATGTAGTCATAGATCTTAATCAACTTGGTTTCTTTCAAGATGATCCTCCATATCCTCTTGACCTGTATGTAGGGGTGGATAAATTTTTACTTTGCCCTTTGATAAAATCAATTGTTGATAATTGTCACGATACCGGTCAACATCAGCGTAGCTATTATTAAAATACAAAATTTTCCTTTCATACTATCACTCCCCAAATTTGAATGTAATTTTCTATATTTAAAAATAACGCTTTTTTGTAGCATATATATTTTAAAACATTTATATATGGTTTAAATGTGTATATGAGATATCAATGCAAGGTTATATTTCTCAAAAAGGTTTATAAGTACTAAGATGTATAATAATTCTTAAAAAAGTAGGAGGAATATTTATAATGAAGAATTCTTCAATTAATATAATTATGATAATTTGTTTAATTATCATATTAATCATTTCTACAGTATCATCTATGGGAATTGGAAATAAAATTGAAACACTCTATAATAAACCAAATATTGATAGTTTTAATATGATTGATTATAATGAATCTGTATTCTCAACAAGTAAAAAGTTAAGTAATAAATTTAATAGTAATCAAGAATCAAAAATAGATTCTATTAATCCAAAAATAATATTATCTAAATGTTTAATAGATTCACCTTGGTCTATGTACTGTCATGACGCACGTCATACTGGACGTAGTCCATATAGCACAGCTGACACTGAGGGTATTGAGAAATGGAGATTCGATACAGAATGGGAATGCTCTGGAAGCCCGATTATAGATAGGGAAGGTATAATTTATGTAAGTTCAAATCATATGCATGCTGTTTATCCCAATGGGACTTTAAAATGGCGATACCCAACTGGAACTATTGTTACTGCAGCTGCCTTAGATGAAATCGGTATTCTCTATTTTGGAACTATCTGGGGCGATAAATTATTTGCCCTTTATTCAGAAAATGGTACGGTAAAATGGAAATATAAAATAGGCCCAACTTGGGCATCACCAACAGTTGGAAATGATGGAATTATCTATGCTCCGGCAACTGATAACTTTAAGGTTCATGCTGTCTACCCTAATGGTACAAATAAATGGACTTTTAAGGCTGATCAAAGAGTATATTCCTCACCTGCTATAGGTGGAGATGGAACCATATACTGCACCTCTTACAATGGATACCTTTATGCCTTATATCCTGAGAATGGTACAGAGAAATGGAAATACAAGATACCTGGTTACATCAGGACAAGTCCTTGTATTGCTGATGATGGAACAATTTACACTGTTTCCACTGATGGACCTCTTTTTGCTTTTAATCAGGATGGATCGGTTAAATGGAATACTACTTCTGTAGGAGGTGGTACATCACCGACCATTGGTCCGGATGGTACTATTTACTGTGGATATAGAGATCTTTATGCAGTGAATCCTGTGAACGGATCAATCAAGTGGAAGTGTGACCTTGGAAAAAATAGAAAGATTAAGGATGGAACACCTTGTAATTCAGCTGATGGAACAATTTATCTTGGAACTTACATAGGTGATATTGAGGGTGGTGATATTATAGCGGTGAATTCTAATGGTACAATAAGATGGCGTCAGAGGATTGCTACTATGTATGTTATGTCTGCACCAGCAATAGGTAGTGATGGCACGGTATATGTTGGTTCATGGAATGATGGATACCATCCAGGTGGTGCTTGGGGTTATCTTCATGCTTTTAATGTTTTAGATCCTAATGCTCCTTCTACACCTGAAATAAAAGGTCAAACAAATGGAAAAATCGAAACAAAATATGAATACACATTTACTGCAACAGATCCTAACAATGATGATGTATATTACTTCATTGAATGGGGAGATCACACGATAAAGGACTGGTTCGGCCCGTTTGCTTCTGGTGAAGAAGTAAGAGTAAATCATACATGGAAATGGGATAATACTTTTACCATCAAAGTCAGAGCTAAGGATGTGAATAGTTTATGGGGGCCTTATGGAACACTAAAAGTGACGATTCCCAGAACGAAGGTAAAAACAATTTTAGCATGGCACCAATGGTTTTTAAATCTGTTTCCAATGCTAGAAAGACTGCTTAACAAAATAATAATATAGTTGTTGATTTGAAATCTTTATTATTGTAACATTTAAATATCCAAAATTTGATGTAAAATATGAGGGAATTTGTTTATGGAAGAAAAGCCTGCCTTATTGAATAAGACACTGGTAGTTGGAGTTATGGTTATTTTTATTGGTGTTTCAATAGCACCTTCTATTAATGCTGATGTTGATAGAAGATTTACTAAACCATTTACGAATCCAATATTTGATGAAACAGTAAAGGTTACAATCTCTAGATATAAAGCAGATAGCACAATAGAGAAAACCAAAGTAATACTATACAAAGAGAAAGCATTGGAGTTCAGAGATAAATTAAGGAATATTGATGACTCTGAAAAAAGGTTTTCATTGTTAAAAGAGTATGGATTGATACCAAATGATGTTAATAGAGATAGTCTACGACAAGAGATGCTAAATCTTGCAGAAGAATTAGGTATAACAGAAGAAAGAATAGAATCTATTTCTAAAAGATATGTAAATAAAGGAGACGATGTTCATTTGATTGGAATCAACTTTCTTAATGAGTTTGGGGGAATATCTGTTGCTACATTAAATCTCCCAATTGGTCTTTCTTTTATAACTGGTATTCTTAATGATGGTTATCCTGATATACCCTCTGCTGATTTGTTATACATTGCTTTATATATTGTTGGGCGGTATGATTTTTATAATGGCGTGTTACCTGATTTCCATTCCATGAGTATATTTGGTTTTTTTTGTTTGTTGGGATTTATAGGATTTGTTGTTTCTGTTCCATTTTTAGCTGCTATGCCATATATATATAATGGATTTACAGTTGCTAGTTTAGCAATCCCTGCCATTATGGGACGTCCTTAGACATAGCTCTGACAGTTATTATATATTGTATAGGGGAAGAGGTATGCATAAAAACATCCTTGCAGTCGGCATAACAATCTTAATTCTATCTGTTGCGGTAGCACCATCATCAGCTTTTATTATTAATGGGAATATATCAACATACAACGAATTTCTTTTAACACCGTTCACAACAAGACAAATAATTGAAAAACCAATTGGGAATATTAAACTGATAGAAAATAACGATAATAAGGATAATGAATTAAACTACCAGCCATTTGAAAATATAATCCCAGTCAAAAATCATAAAAATGTAATAGATTATATCGGAAAAAGTTGGATACTTTATCCAACAGATGATACATTTATTGAAAAATATTATCCAGATGAAAATCATGGTTCGTTAAACTTTTTTAAAGTTGGTTGGAGTTCCTATGGAAATTATGATTATGATTCATTACTAAAGTTTGATTTATCATCTATTACTTCAGATAAAAAAGTATTCGCAAAATTATATCTATACTATTATGACTATTATGAAAGGGGCTATGAAGTTGATTTTAATATTTACAGAGTAACAAGTGATTGGGATGAAGATAATGTAACTTGGAATAAACAACCATCCAAAGTTACCATATCAACAGATACTTTAATAGTTCCATGGTACCCAGGTGTTTGGTTAGAATTTGATGTTACTGAGGATGTTCAAGGCTTCATTGAGGGTATATATAATAATTATGGATGGTTAATATCAGATAATGATTATTGCTCTTCCACTGAGCGATGGATTCAGTTTTTTTCAAAAGAAAATGGAAATTTCACACCTTATCTTGTTGTAAAAGAACCTGCAACTATTTATGTAGATGATGACAATATAGAAGGCCCTTGGAATGGAACAAAAGAATATCCCTTTCAGAGAATACAAGATGGTATCGATAATTCCTTCTCGGGTGATACAGTATATGTTTATAATGGTACATATCATGAAAGTATTACAATTTATATAGATAAAATAAATCTGATAGGGGAAAGTAAAAAAGATACTATAATTCTTAGTGAAACGGAGAGATGGGCAGTCCTAGTTCGCAACAGATATTATGGAATAACAATAAGTGGATTTACTATATCAACTGGTAGTAATAACGGTAAGGGTTATGCTGGTATAGTATTAGATGCTTTATCATATGATAATTATGTTACAGATAACATTATTGTGAATAACAAAGAAGGAATTCTTCTATGGGTTTTTGCGAATCATAATTATATTTTAAATAATACAATATTTTTTTATCACAAACAGGATACTATAATAATACTTCTTCCTATTGGAATAGATTTATCTGACCGAAATTTTGGTAATATTGTTTCAAATAACACAATAAAAGATGTGAATTATGGTATATATATGGGAGGTGAATCTCATTATAATTCTATTTGTTACAATGATATTTCAAATACAAATACTGGAATTTATCTAAATAATCTTTTTCCATATAATAACATTAGCAATAATTTGTTAAAAAATAATTACTATGGAATATATGCACGTCTTATAGGAAATAATAATTCTATTTCTAGGAATACCATAATTGAAAATGAATATGGTATCTTAATTCGAGGAGTTTATTATTCGTATATATTCGAAAATGTGATAGATAGTAATTCTTGCGGATTATTTTGCACAGAAGGGGATGGGCGTGTTTTGGAAAATTTACATGTTTATAAAAACAATTTTACTAACAATAAATATGAAGGTGGAATAAATATAAATTGTGCAAAAAACTGTGAAGTATTTTGTAACAATTTTATTAATAATAAACGAAATGCAAAATTTTTAACATATATTGGTTACAGGACCAAATGGTATAATAATTACTGGGATGATCTAAAAGGTTCATCTTATAAGATTTTTGGTAGAATGGGTTTATTTATTTTTCACCCATTTCCTTGGATTAATATTGATTGGCATCCAGCAAAAGAACCATATGACATAGGAGTATAAACTATGTATAAAAACATCCTAATAAGTGTTGGAATAACAATCCTATCTCTATAGTTATGTAACATTTATAAACAATGACATTAAGTCATTGTAAGTATTTATACGATCAGTAATTAATTGGTTTTTTTCCTAGAAACAATTGCTAAATATCTAAATTTATGGCTAAATAAGATTAGTAATGGTGAGAAAATTTGAATTAAAAAATATTTGAAGGAACTACGAGTAATAATATGATTTTCACTATCAAATTTCATCTTGGAAATATTAAGTTTTCTCCAAATCTCCTTACGAATATAATCAGCAAGCCCTTTAAGATAAAGTATGAAAATAAATAATAAAATATTCTTTGTAATATCTTTTACTTTAATCTCTTCAAATCCTGCAACTTGTAAATTTAAAATAAAATCTCTGAGAATCGAAATATTCGTAACTTTCCACTTCTCACAATAATAATTAAAAGCTATTCTCGGAAAATACCCAGATAGTTTTTCTAATAGAAATCCATCAATAATTACTAATTTTCTATTTGATTTTAGGACTCTAGCTGCTTCAAGTAAAAAAGAGTTCTTATTTTCAGCATAACAGGTAGATTCTAATGCAAAAACACCATCAAAATAATTATCAGAAATCCCAATTTTACAAAAATCACCTAAAAAAAATTCAGTATTTGAATCTACGCTGTTTTCTAGTGCAAAGTTAATTGCATGATTTATTTGATCTGGGACAATATTTATTCCAATGAATTTGATATGAGGATATTTTTTTGCAAGATATATCGATGTCCCACCTACACCACATCCTGCATCTAAAATTTTAATATTATTTTCATCAAAGTGCTCAAGGTCAAGAAGTTTTTCTACAAAATTATTCATATTAATTACAGTGTCATCAAATGTTCTAATACCCTTTTCATAATATCCAAAATGGATACCATATGTTTTATCTGAATGCATCAATTTTGCATACTCTGGCCATATTCGTTCAAAATGATTAACAATATCTTTTTTTACATTGTTTGATTTCCTTTTACTAGTAAAATCTTCAAATATTATGGAATCTATTAACATTATAGTATTGAATATTTTACTTGTATAAAAAGTAAAAGAATTATTTATAGCAATATTGTTTGGTTATAGATGCAGAAATGGTATTTATATTAACATTATTCCCAGCAATAGCATTCTGTTTCAATGCCCATTATCTGTAGAATCAATACTTACAAACCAATCTTTCCATCGTTATAATCCTATAAATTTCAGAATATTTTGATTTCGGCAATTTGTGACAAATCTACGTATTTCTTTTATATATGTTATATTAATATCTGGTATGGAGAGGAATAAAAATAAAAAAAATTCATTTAATAAATGTAATA
>CAZHIY010000107.1:0-7289 GCA_964533085.1 uncultured Thermoplasmatales archaeon
GATAATATTGTCTTTGGAAATAATTAGGTTTATTCCGTACCCATTGTTTGATTCGATGTCATTATCTCTAATAATATTATTGTTTGAACCTGAGAGAACAATGCCATATAAATTATTTGTACTGATAGTATTACCAGCGATTATATTGTCGTCATCGCAATTTAAAAGAAAAATTCCAATTTCATTCTCTGAGATATAATTGTTTTTTATCTCATTGTAGCTGGAACGATAAAGATCTATTCCATTATTATTGTTCGAGTTTATATCATTATTAGTAATTAGACAATTATTAGATCTTACTAAAATAATACCTGTATATGTATCAATTATCGCAAGATCTTGGACGGTTATCTCGTCACAATTTACAAGAATTACTTGCCCTGCGTCAGAGTCTATTATCATATTTGATTCATCTTCAAGATAGACTAGGGATTTACCATTCACCGTATTATCTATTATATTGTTATGAATATAAGAATTAACATAAAGACCATCGTTGGTAAAAGAGTTACCAATGATATTATTGTTTGAGCCTTCGAGTTTTATACCACATTTATTGTTTGATATCGTGTTGCCATTTATTGTGTTATTTTCGCCAAAGAGGTCTAATCCATAATTCTCATTTGAGATAATACTGTTACCAATAATTGTATTCATTTCACAATCATAATCGACTTCTATACCATATTCATTGTTTGAAATTAAATTTTCATCGATAGTATTGGATATGCTTTCAAACAATTGTATTCCTATAGGGTTGTTTGAGATAATATTGCCTTCTATTGTGTTATGACTTGTATCCTGAAGTTCCATTCCTACATTGCTATTTGAGAAGATTTCATTATCCAGGATGATATTATATGACCCAAAAAGACCAATTCCTATATCATAATTTTCAGAGATGTTGTTATCTTTGATACTGTTGTAGTTTGAAATTATTTCAATTCCACAACTCTCTTCACCGGCTTTTCTAATAGTAAATCCACTGACATTTACCCAATCAGCAGAAATATGGATAATATCTCTATAAATACTACTAGGCATAAGAATGGTCGTATCCTTATTCTGACCAACAAGGTTAATTGTTTTATTTATCACAATATTCTCATAATACGTGCCACTAGGGATACTTATTGTATCACCAATTGATGCATTATCAATTAATCCCTGAATATAACCACGTGATTTAGAACTAGCAAATACTTTATTCTCCTTAATATCAGCAATAGTTGATGGTATAATACCTGCTCCAATAAATAATATTATTATTCCAAGAATTATTGCTTTTCGTACAATTATACTTTTCATATTGTTTTCTCCCTCAAAGCTATAAATTTACAAATATCATAATAAAATATACTGATTTAAATATTTCCTAAATAATAGTTAATTTTAAAAACGGATAATAGTAAAACTCCTAAAAGTTTTAATCTAAATTTAACATTGCTTTTCTGCTTTTTTGAACTCATCCCATGCTTTTTCAAATTCATCAAGGGTTGAAACAGTTCTCTCATGATGAGGCATCTGTTTTAAAATGTTATAAGGAATTGTTATAATATGAGGATTTGCTGAAGCTATTTCTATAACGTCCGATGGGTTTCTAATACTTCCAACAATAAGTTTTGTTTTAAAACCTCCACAATCAATAATTGCTCGTGATTTTTTTACAACATCAACAGGGTCACTACCACTATCTCTAATCCTATTAAAAAAGAGACTAGCATATGATGCCCCAGCAGCAATTGCAAGCATTGCTTGGTTAACACTCATCATAGCAGTAACATTAGTTTTAATACCTTTAGATTCGAGAACTTTAACTGCCCTCAGTCCACTACCATCAGCAAGCATTGGAACTTTTATAACAACATTTTTTCCCCATTTACTATATTTCCTAGCTTCTTCTAAAAGTTCGTCAAGATTATTTGGGCCTTCAAGACTAACGGGATGGGGTTCAACCATTTTTAGGATTTTTTTTGATTGTTCTTCAAAGTTGCATCCCTTCTCTTTAAGAAAAATTTTCTGATTTGTGGTAATTCCTTTTATAATACCCCATTCAAGTATCTCTGATATTTCATTAGTATTTGCAGTATCTAGGAATATTTCCATATCATACCCTCTCTTCTTTCTCGGTAATTAGAGATGCCTTATATAGATTTGCAGCAATAAAGTCAGGTTTTACTCCTTCATCATCTAAGATTTTACATAGATCACATTTCATTTTCCCAATAAGAATTGTTTTACAACCTGCATTAAGTCCTGCTTGAATATCATTTATACCATCTCCTATCATCCATGATTTAGAAATATCGATATCATTGTCTTCTGTTGCCTGCATCAGCATTCCTGGTTGAGGTTTTCTACAATTACAAATTTTTTTATATTTCTCAATTTTTGCTTCTGGATGATGAAAACAATAATATTCAGCATCAATCATCGAGCCGGTTTTTGTTAGCTCCTTTTTCATTTTTTCTTTGATTTTTTCGAAAACTTCCATATCAAAATGATTTTTGGCAATGCCTGGTTGATTAGATACAAGTATTACTTTGAAACCCTGATTATGAAATCTATTGATTGCATTTCCCACCTCGGGCAACAATTTAAATTGTTCAACAGTAAAGGGTGAATCAATTATTCCCATTTCTTTATTATAAACAATTTCGTTTATCACACCATCTCTATCTAAAAAAACCGCTTTGTTTTTCATTTTAATCTTTGTAATTTATTATTTTTTCCTTCAGTCTGAAAGCAATTAAATGTTGTAGAACAACATGAAAAGCCTCTACATGAGGTGTTTCATTAAATGGAACAACAATACAAACATCGCAAAAATCTTTCATTGCTCCACCATCAAATCCTGCAAATCCTATTGTTTTACCTCTATTTTTCTTAACAAAGTCTATTGCTTTCAATAGATTCTGTGACCAGAGTCCTGCTTTATCTTTTCCTGATCCGCCGTGAACACTAAGACAAATTAAAACGTCTCCTTTTCTATAAAGATTTTTTAACTGTTCAATAAAAAGATTATCAAATCCTTCATCGTTAATAAGTGCGGTCATTAGAGGAATGTTATCATTTAAACAATATGCTTTGAAGCGTTTTTTATCTTCAACTGTTGTCACTTTAAATAAATCGCACATGAAATGAGTGGCAGTTCCTGCTGATCCACCATTTCCACAGAAAAATACCTGATTATCATTTTTCCAAGCATCAAATAATAATTCAATTGTATTGTCAATATCTTCTCTTGGAATATTATCACAGATTTCTTTTATTTCTTTGAAATATTGCTCAATTTGCTCTTCGTTTTCCATAGTACTCCTCTCTATATATTTTTCATATTAAGTATTATCTTTGACCCCTCAAAATCAAAATTATAACGCATTCTTTTCAATCCTTTTTTAGCAAGTGTTTTGATAAAAGCTGTCTTTTCTGTATTGTTACCATTATGATAAAACATAAAAAAGCCTCCACCACCAGCGCCCATTATTTTTCCACCAAGTGCACCGCTTTTCTTTGCAAGATTATAACATTCATCAATATACTTATTTGATATACCTTTTGATAAGCTTTTCTTAATATTCCAGTGTACATCAAGAAATTCTCCAAATTTATTTACATCTCCTCTTTCAAATGCTTTTTTTGTTTCAAGTCCAATTCTCTTAATCTCATGAAGTGTTTCAATTGTTGTACCTTCATCTTCTTTACTTTTTTCATTCTGCTCTCTAAGTATATCTGAAGCTGATCTTGAGATACCTGTATAAAACAACATAATGTTGTCATGAAGTTCATCTTGAGCTTCTTCACTTATTTTGACTGGCTCAACAGTTACTACTCCCTCCTTGGCAAATTGAAATGAGGTAATCCCACCAAATGCTGCAATGTATTGATCCTGTTTACCAATAGGCTCTTTCAAAATTTCGATTTCAATTTTGCATGCTTCTTCAGCAAGTTGATTTTGAGATACAAACTCTCTTTTGTATGTATGAAGAGCATTTAGAACTGCAACAGAAAAGCTTCCAGAGGTTCCAAGACCTGAATTGCTTGGCATATCAGAAAGAGATGTTAGTTCTATTCCTTTTTTAATATTAAGAAGTCTTAACCCTTCTCGGAAAATGTTATGCTTAATTTCATCAATATTTTTAACTTGTTCTGCTATAGAATAATTAAGCTTTATATCGTCATCAAACCTTGTATGCGCTGTAACAAGAGTATATTTATCAATTGCTGCTGCAATAAGTGCACCGCCGTATTTAGAATAATATGATGATAAATCGGTTCCGCCGCCACCAAGTGTTATTCTTACAGGTGAACGTGAAATTATCATAATTTTTCTCCTGTATAATTATTGGTTATCAAGTACTTCTCTTATAGCTTTTCTTACAGCATCATCAGAAGTATTACTTTCCTTCCATCCCAATTTTTTTATCCTATTTATATCAAGTTGAAAACGGGGCACATCACCTGCCCAACCTCTTATTCCGCCAGTATATTTAAATTTAACATCTCTTAGGTTCATTTCATCTACTACCAATTCTGCAATTCTTGTAACAGTTGTATTACTATCACATCCAAGATTAAACAAGTTTAATTGATTATTTGAATTTTCAAAGCCATAGATTATTCCATCAACTATATCGCTAACATGCAAGTATGGTTTTTGTTGTCTACCATCACCAAGTATCTCAAGTTCTTTTGGATTTTTTTTAAGTTTTGCAATAAAATCCACAATTACTCCATGTGTTCCTCTAATTCCTACAACATTTGCAAATCTATAAATCCAAGCTTGAAAACCAAAAGTTCCACAAAAAGCACTAATCAATCCTTCAGCAGAAAGCTTTCCTGCCCCATAAAGAGAAATAGGAAGGGTTGGTCCATATGTTTCAGTAATTGCAATATTTGGTGTTTCTCCATATACAACACTACTTGAAGAAAATACTATTTTTTTAATTTCATTGAGTCTCATAGATTCTAAAATGTTATATGTAACAATTGGTCCCTGCTCCAAATCAAGCCTTGTTTGTTTCTCACCAAGTCTAACAAACGGATTGGCTGCTATGTGAAAGACAACATCATGGTCTTTTATTTCTTTTGAAACTTGCTCTAAATCAAGTAAGTCTGCTTTAACAAATCTAAAATTATTATTTTTTTTATGTTGCTTTAAAAATTCTTTTTTTCCAGAACTTAGATTGTCAAATGAAGTCACAAAATCTCCTTTATTGATAAGTTTATCCACTAGGTGACTTCCAATAAAGCCTGCACCACCTGTTACGAAAGCTTTCATTGTATTTTCACTACCTGATTCGGCTTATATTGCCCTTCTTTAAGTAATTTTTCCCATATTAAACAAAAGATTATATATGAACTTAAGATTTCATTTATTCAGAACTCATAGGATGGGGAAATAGGATGTCTGGGATACATAGAGAAGGACTCATGTTTAAGTGGAGTTCAAGAAATTATGAGATTGTTGTTGGTTTTAAACGTGTAGATCATAACATCTGTAGTATTTGTGGTAAAAGAATTCCTGCAGGTAATACAATTTGTAATATATGCTTTGAAAAAGAAAAAGAAATAAGTAAAAAATAGAATTATCTCATTCTTTTCTTTACTTTAAACTCTTTTTATTTTTAGTCTTTCTTAATATTAATAGCTTTTGGACCTTTATCTGATTCTTCTACTTCATATTCAATGGTGTCTCCCTCTTTTAGGAAGACTCCTTGGGGTATTGCTGATTTATGAACAAAGATGTCTTTTCCATCTTCACCTTCAACAAATCCATACCCTTTTCTTGGATTGTACCATTTTATTTTTCCGTTCATTTATTTCCTCCTTTGACTTCGGAGTCTTTTTTAGTAATTACCTGGATTAAACCGACTTTTAAATAGGTTTCTATTAATTGGTATTTAAGTTCAATTCTATTAGATTTAAATAAGAGGAAGAGATAAAGGGGGCAATGCTCAATCAGACTATTTACTACGAATTTTTCTGGATTTTCATATTGACAATTTATGTTGGGGGAGTATTTCTTTTAACAAGACATTTTTACGAATGGATGATGAAAAAAGAAATAAAAAAAGATGTTGCTGTATACTATAACAGAAAGATAATTCATATCCTTGCAGGTGGAGTTATTGTTATTGCTGTTCCTTTTGTGTTTTCTGATCCTATATATCCCTTACTTGCTGGTTTGGTATTAACTGTATTTACTTACTTAGCTCATAGAAGAGGCAATATTCTTTATTGGTTTCAAACTAAGGATAATTTCAATGATGTAACCTTTTGTTTTATGTGGGGTTTGACGATTTTTATTTTATGGCAGATTCTTGGTAATCCATGGGTTGCAATTATTCCTCCTGCTTTTATTGCGTTTGGTGATGGAATCACAGGTATTGTTAGAAATTTTGCATTCAAGGAACGCAAGAAACATATGATAGGAAATATCTATATGATGGGTGTTTGTATTCCTATTGGATATTTTTTTGCTAATTCTGGAGAACCCTCGATTCCTCTTTGGGGTGTAATTGCTGCTATTGTTGCATCTTTATTTGAGAGATATGAATTTGGCAAAATAGATGATAATGTCTTGGTTACTGTTATTGCTACAATTATTCTTTATATTGGTGGTATTATTGGTCCTATAACTTAAGTTTAATATTTACTCATATTGACTTTTTTACCATTAAAAATAAATTAAAATATTATATTGTGATTTCATACATAGGTTGTTTTATGAGTAATAAAATTGAAGATTCAAACCTTTTAGCTTTTTGTGGCCTTTATTGTGGCGACTGTCATGGTTATAATGGAAAGATACCTGACTTGGCTTGCGACCTTAGAAAAGAACTGAGAGATATTCATTATGATAAGTTTGCACAATTTATATCTACATATTCTTTTGGTAAGGATTTTAAAAATTATGAAGAATGTTATAAAGTACTTGGTGCAATGGTTAAATTTCGATGTAAGAGAGGTTGCCGAGATAGCGATGGTTTGCCATTTTGCAAAATTAGTAAGTGCGTACAAAAAAAGGGACTTGGTTGTTATTGGGAGTGCTTAGAATTTGTAAACTGTAAAGAACTTAAGTTTCTCGAAACGATTCATGACAATGCACATATAAAAAATCTCAGAGAATTTAAGAAAAATGGAAAAAAGGATTTTTTTAAAGGTAAAACACTTTGGTATATATAGAAGAAATAGGGGAAATTTATGTCAAATAATCTAAAAAAGAAATATCCAACGGTTGGTTGCTGTGGGATTGATTGTGGTTTATGTCCACGATATTTTACTGA
>CAZHIY010000108.1:0-7121 GCA_964533085.1 uncultured Thermoplasmatales archaeon
TAACTGAAAGCGGCGATATTTTCTTGTATCACGATGGAGGTTCTGCTCTTGGTAATTGTCAATACTATATGGCTAGTGCAAATCCGCCAGAGCTTGCCTGTCAATTCATACAAGTTGCAACACCAAATCTTCATAAACATGCAATATATCAAGGAGGGCAGTTCAGATACAACATGATATATAATTGGTTAAAAAATCAGGGTAGCCTACACGTTTTACCAGAGCTTTATGAAAATGAAAACTACACTCTTGATGTTTGGACAAATGTCTCACTTGAGGATAACTGGCAGGATATTCATGTTCCAGCTGTTCATATGGGAGGATGGTATGATTGTTTCTGCCAGGGAATAGTAGAAGGTTTCATGGGATATCAATACGACGGGGGACCTGGTGCACAAGGTAAATCAAAGCTTATAATGGGACCCTGGACACATGGAGGAGCTGGAAGCGTAAATCAGGGAGAATTAATTTATCCTGAAAATAGTGTGAATAACTTTTCTAGTGCTCTGTTTTGGGATATGGTAAACGAGTACACAATGGATATACCAGGTAGTTATGACGAATGGCCATCAGTTTACTACTATGTGATGGGTGATGTAAATGATACAAGTGCTCCAGGTAATGTATGGCGATCTGCTGATGATTGGCCACCTGAGCATACTGACAGGAATTGGTACATTCATGAAGATGGCCTTCTTTCTACAAGTTTTCCAGGTGATTATGAAGCTTTGACTATTACTTATGATCCAAGCGATCCGGTTCCAACTGTTGGTGGGCAAAACCTAAACCTTCCAGCGGGTCCATATGATCAAAGCGAGGTTGAGACTAAAGATGACGTTCTTGTTTTCACAAGTGATACACTTACTGAACCATATGAGGCAACTGGTCAAATAATAGCAAAGCTTTTTGTCTCATCGGATTGCCCTGATACTGATTTTACTGTTAAAATAACTGATGTTTATCCAGATGGAAGATCAATGCTTATCACAGATGGCATACTTCGTATGAGAAATAGAAATGGACCTGATCATTGGGAGTTTATGGAACCAGGTGAAGTATACGAAGTTGAAATTGATTTGTGGAGCACTTCATATATCTGGAATACAGGCCACAAGATTAGAATATCAATATCTTCTTCAAATTACCCAAGATTTTTAAACAATCCAAATACTGATGATCCGATGGCACAAAATACTACATATAATGTTGCTGAAAACACAGTTTATCTGGATAGCATTCATCCTTCTTGCATAATACTTCCTGAAGTAACAGAAGGAAGCTTGGAATCAAAGACAAACATAGTTAATCTAAAAGAAAAACATATTATCTACAGAGACATTTTAAACAGCAGGATTTTTAGATTTTTTGAAAATATAATCAAAAAATATACAAATCTGGTAATAGATCCGTTTGTCCCGTTTGATTCTGATTATTAAATTTTTTTTTATTTTTTTATTTCCCACCAAACATTTAAATTCTATCATTATATTATAGGATTATAAAAATAAGGGAGGTAAAATTTCATGAAAAAAATCTTAGTCGTATTAGGAATATGTTTTCTACTTGCTGCAATGCCAATATCACTATCAGTATCAACACCCACATTAAAACTTGGTTCTCGATTGAACAAAATATTAGGTAATGAGAATCCAGAGATAATAGTAGGTCCCTTACCTGCTGATAATCCACCTGAATGGGCAAATGGTGAATTTGCCGGTATCTGGGGTCTTGACATTTGGGGAGAATGGCAAATACCTGCCGGTTGGATGTTTGGATATTATAAACGAGACACTAATTGGGGTTATTTCTATGCAGGATTTGCAGATTTCGGAGTTGAAAATGCTACATGGTTTATTCAAGGATATTTCCTAGGACCATTTATGTTTGGTAGTCTAGGAGAAAACGAGTACGCAAATGATACCCTTTTTGTTGGAATTGGAAGATACAACGAAACAGATTTCCATTGGCGAATTATGGGTGAAATAGGACCAACGTTCTTTACTGAAGGAGAACATACAAAATACTAGTCACATATCTTCATTTCTTTTTTTATTTTACTAATTATTGTTTTACTTTTCAGAATAGGAAAAGTTTTAAGATATCTTTTTAAATGATTACTTTATAACCAATAAATAGAGGTGGTGGGAAAATAGATTGGAAAAATCGATCCGCATATGTTTTTATAAAAACTAAAGATGGAAAAGCAAATGAAGTTTGGCAAAAATTCCATAACTGGCAAAATATTATTGGAACTTGGATTGTAACAGGTGATTGGGATGTTATTGCATGGTTTGATGCCCAAGATTGGGACACAGTTCATCAATGTGTAACAGATATTAAAAACTGGGACGAAGTAGAGCACACAAGCAGTCATATGGTATATAACGGATACAAGAACGGTTACTGGTGGTGGGAGAAACCTGCCGGTACTTGGGTACTTATGAAAGAGAAAAAGCTAGGAAACGCTTATGATTATACAAAAAGATGGCACTGGATTACTAGTGGAGCAAGTATTCCTGGTGATTGGGATTACATGGCATGGATTGAAGGTGATAACTGGAACGATGTCTGGAATCATCTTTATGAACTTAAATCCGAGAATATTGAGGTACAAGCACAAGTACCAATTAAGTCATGGTGGAATCAAAGCTGGAAAGATAAGTGGTGGTATTAAACCAGTTACTTTTTTTTTCCTTTTTTTTATTTTTAATTTGTTTTTTTAAATTATTTTCTTTTCTATAAAGTACTAGTTACATCTATTCAGTAAGATTATAATATAAGGTTTTTAATTCAGGTCCCAATATGAAAATTCAGTCAGAATGTATCACATGTCTCCTAAAAAGAATTATTTTTGAAGCAGAACTAAGCACGGATGATCCCCTTCTAAGATTAAAGACAATTCAAAATTCATGCAAACTTATAGAAAACCTATATAATCCTAATATCTCAAGTGCAGAAATTGCTACCAAGGTTCATAAAATGGCTTATGAAACATTAGGCGATGATGACCCTTACATTGATTTAAAAAACCAAAGTAATAAAATTGCACAGGCATTGGTTCCAAGGGTAAATGAGCTGATTGAATGTTCGGATGATCCTTTAAGAATTACAATGCTTGCTTCAATTATTGGAAATCTTATGGATTTTGGAATATCCGGAGCAAGCACTCGACCTGAAATTCTTAGTGAGGTTTTTGAGGAAACCTTTGCTGAAGACCTTGGATGCGATGATAGCGAAGAATTAAAAGAGATACTTAAGAATTCTAAAAATGTAATTCTATTTACTGACAACTGTGGTGAGATTGTTTTTGATAAAATACTCTGTCGCGAGCTTAAAAAGTTCAATCCTAAAAATCATTTAACAATTGTCGTAAAAGGTGAGCCAATTATTAGTGATGCAACAATTAGAGATGCAATGGAACTTAAGTTTGATGAGATTGTTGATGAAATCCTGAATACTGGTTGTTTTGCGATAGGTCTTGATTTTAAAAAAACTCCACCTGAACTTAAAAAAGCACTTGAAAAATCAGATCTTATTATATGTAAAGGAATGGCAAACTATGAAGCCTTTTCAGAGACAAACTATCGACCTGTTGCTTACCTTCTAAGAACGAAATGCACGGCTATTGCAAATTCTATGAAACTTCCATTAAATATTAATGTTGTAAAACTTTATAAATAAAAAATTAAAGATTTAGTGTTGAAATCCAGCCAGCAAGACCTGTAAGTGCAAATTGTATTGCAATGGCAACTGTTAAAAGTCCCATGACCCGGGTAAATGCATCCATTCCTTTTTGACCTAATACCTTTATTACAAATCCTGATCCTAAGAATATAATATAAGTAATAATTACTGTTAATATAATTGCAATAATAGTTAATGCAATTCTTAGTGACCAGGAAATATCAGTAATTGTTTGCATACTTACAATTGTTACAGTTATTGCACCAGGTCCTGAAAGTGAGGGCATTGCGAGGGGAACTAAGGCATAATCTGCTTTATGTTCTTTGCCTGGCGGGCTCTCACCGAATTGTTGCCCCCTTCTTGTCATATCAAGACCAACATAAGCAAGAAGAATTCCTCCAGCTATCCTTAACGAATAAATCTGAATTTGAAGATATAAAAGAATTCCTGATCCTGCAAATGCAAAAATGATTAACAAAATAGCTGCATATATTACAGCGTTCTTTGCAGTTTTTTTTCTTTCTTTTTTTGTATATTTGCTTGTAATTGCTGAAAAAAGAGCTAAAGTAGAGGATGGATTAACAATAATAAATAATGGAATAAATATTGCAAGGAAATATTCAATCATTTAATTTGTTTATCTAAAATTGTTATTTCAATTTTATTATTCAAATTTTCTTAATATTAGATGATCTGTACTAATTTCTATAATTGATAATGATTCATTACCAACCTTAATTGATTTTGTATCTTTTTGATAGTATAGATTATAAGAAAACCCTTGGTTTCCAGTTCCATACAAAACAGAAACTGAAAAAATATCCCTTGATATCATACCACTATAAATAAGTGTTATAGAATTTAAAAATCCAGATTTTATTTTTGTTTTCTCGCCAACTTTTAAGGATATATCATTAGAAATATTTCCATATGTATCTTTCATCATAAAATAAAGTATAAATATTGTAAATAAAAATATTCTTGGTTTTTATTGGTTTATGAAACGATTCCCAATACCTAAGAGGTCCATTACTTATCTTAGAGTGTAACCTCAACATAACTTGCTTTATTTTTGGGGCAATTACAGGTAAACCAAATATTTCCATTATCACTTATATGTTTCAGACCTGAACCATCAGTAGCAGAAATTTTTACATCATCATAGATGTTGTCTGTGCTGAATGGAAACATCTTAAATGCAGTAGTTGCATTTTTTAAAATCCGATTGAGAATCTGACCAGAAAATCCACTCATTAGGAACCTCAAAATATATTCTGTTAGTTTTGGAAACTTTTCAAATATTTTTGATTTATAAAAAACCATATCAATTGGTGAATTTCTTGATATTGTTTTTGTTAAACTAAGATTAAAAACATAATTATTATAACTATTTACTCGAAATCTAGCATTTCTACTAAGAAGTAGGGGCTCTCGAAATATGAGATTAACCATACCATAATGATTACCGTCAATAAATGCAGTGAAATTTATTACCCCATCAGTATCTGATAGAAACCTTGGATCAATTGAGAAGTTTACCATTTCATTTTCAAAAAGAGCTCCTGAAGCATTATACCATCTTTCGCCTAAATACAGATTGAAGTTATCAGTTGTATCGCTATTCCGCTCTCGTTTCACACTAAAAAGAGAAACATCATAATCAGTAGAATTTATAAAATTTAGATTACCCTGTAAAAACCATGCATTCTCATCATCTGGGACTGTATACGTTCCATAGATTGTTTCATAATTTGCCCCAAACGTATGGGAAATGACCTGTTTTTCACTATCAGAAAGTATACTATATTGTGATTTTGTCTCCCAATCTGTACAATTAACATTCATATTAATTCTACCATTGCCAGAGTTACATTTAGCAGTAATTGTAAAATTATAGGTTTGCCCCGGAACAGCAGCACATATTGTACCCATTGGAAAACAATGATAGGGCTGACCACTTCGTCCATCCTCTTGAATTTGTGTTGTTGAGTAGGGAAATTTTTCAGGGAAGGAAATATATGTAGGACCATATACTTTCATACCAGGATTGCTCCATTCTACATTACCATATCTGTCATTTCCAAATCCAAGGATTACCTCACGAACTTTTCGTTTACTAGATGGTGACTTCATTTCAGAGTCATAAAAAAGTTCCATAGGCTTTGTACCTACTAATTGAAGAGTAATATTTGGTGATAACAACTTCATATCTGTTAATTGTGTTTCGTTATCCTGCAGAAACATTGGAAATGAATACCAATCCTCAGCTTTTGGATCAAAGGTTGTGGAAACATCCCAAGAATGCATATAATCTGAAACAAAGTGACCCCCAAGTCCATTGTTCTCCCAAGTAGTAGTAGTGATTCTTGATGATGAAATATTATATATTACAATTCTGTCTTCCTCATGATAAAATCCCCAATCTAATTGTGAGTATGGTGCAGAAAAAGCAATTTCATGACCGAAGTCATATACTTGAGTTGAATTCCCAGTACTTTTATTACCAACATACCAGTCAACAAAATGATTATGGCCATGTATCCACATTTTAATCTGTGGATTTTTTTGAAAAAGGTTAGCCCACCAGGCCATATCCTGTTTTCCTCTATATGAATCATTAGAATCCTCATAAGTTGTATCCTCAATTGCCTGATGACAGAGAATAATTGTTGTTTTATTTTTGTATAAACTTGTCATAAATTCAATCCATTCGTAAATTACTGGATGAGTCCATTGTACATATCCTAACTCAGGAACAATAAGAAAGAATATTCCATCACGCATCATAGAATAAACTGGATTGTTCAAACTGAGCTCATCAATTAATGATTTTGTAAGATTATATGGATTATCCGGATTTGTTTGGTAATCAATTAGATCATGGTTTCCTAAAACGCAATGGAATGGTAAATTTATATGAGATATAAGATAAGCTTTTAAATTGTTCTTATATTGATTAACATAAAATGGTAGACCAACTCCATTTATTTGTGCTGTGTTATGATTTATAATATCACCTAGATGAATGGAGAAATCTAAAAGATTTGTATTTTCTACTAAATCATCTCCTATTTTATCCAAATAATCAGCCATTTTGTATAAGGGATACTCATATTTTGCACCAATATGTGTGTCTGAAAAGGCTGCAAAACTCAATTGGGTCTTTTCTTCAATTTCATAATCATTAGAACAATATGTGTTTATATTAATTGAACTTACAGAAAAAACATTTGTTGTTAATAAGATTGTAAAAATCAAGATTCCAATTATTTTATTTTGATTTCTAATCATATTTCTCCGTTTTTTTCTATATTTTTATAATAAAATAGATATATGTATTATTTAAAATTTTAGGAATTAAAAATAATTTGAATCATTAAATCAATAAAGATTAAATTATATGAAAATAAAAAATAATCATATAACTTACGACCAAC
>CAZHIY010000109.1:0-7057 GCA_964533085.1 uncultured Thermoplasmatales archaeon
TTTGATCAGTTCCATTAACACATGTACCATCATTACCAAAAACAGAAGAATCATAATGAATACCACTAGTCTCATCAAGATGTTGAACCATCACAAAACCATTATCCCATACGCCAGTAGGATTTTCCTGACTATTGCAATTAGGATTACCATAATACATATAAAAAATAGTATCCTGACTACTTGAAAGGGTACTTATATTCACCCAACAAATAAGTTCACCAGAAGAGCCATCAAATAGCTCAATTTCATGAAATAATTTATTTGAAATTGCAGCATCATCCATGAATAAAATATCATCACCATCATCCTGAGCCTTGCTTGCTAAATCACTGTCAATAGTATTAATTAGAATAGGGAAGTTTAAAAGATTTCCTTCAACCATATCATGATCAATTGTGATCTTTTTTCTATATTGCCATTCTGCCAAATATCCTACCTCAGAGCCGACTGTTAAGAAATTTATAGTATCATTTTGATTATTAAATTCAGTTGTGATCCAACTAGAATCTCTATAGATATTTGAAACCCTTACCTCATCAATTATACCCTGAAAATAATTTATAGTAGAGTAGCGTCCAATCTCAAGAACAGATGAAGTGGTAACAGGGGAACCAGTAAATGTACCAATCTCAGCTTGTTCGATACCATTCACATACATATACATATTAGTACCATCCCAGGTTGCTACTAAATGAGTCCATTCTCCTAAATTTAAATCATTATCAGAACATACAACTGTGTAATTTGTATCATTTCCAATGAAAAAGTGCACTACATCGTCCTCATGTTTATATCTCAGTTGATATCGGTTGTATTTTGGTGAGCTAGTATCAAGAGCTCGGCTAATAATACCTAGATATCTACCAAGTCCATCACCAGCACGATTCACCCATGCCTCAAGAGTCATCTCTTCTGTAAGATTAAAACTTTCATCATTCCCACAATTTATCCAATCATTCGAGCCATCAAAACCATCAGCACCATCTATCATACCATCTGCATTTTGATCAGTTCCATTAACACATGTACCATCATTACCAAAAACAGAAGAATCATAATGAATCCCGCTAGTCTCATCAAGATGTTGGACTAATACATAGTTTGAATCCCAAGTATTAGCTATTTCTTCTTGATTATCACAACTCGGGTTTCCATAATACATGTACAAAGTAGTATCCTGACTACTAGACAAACTATCTACATTTACCCAACAAATTAGCTCACCAGAAGACCCATTAAATAATTCAATTTCATGAGATAGCTTATTTGCTACACCAGTATGATCCATGAATAAAATATCATCACCATTCTCCTGAGCTTTATTTTTAAGATCAGAATCAAAAATATGAATCATTACTGGAAAATTAGTAAGATCTTCTTCAACCAGATCATAATTAATTGTAATCTGTTTTTGATAGAACCATCCTTCTCTAAATGGGTCAAATGATGCTAATTCTATAGGTACAAAAATTTTTCCATAATTGTTTCTAACACTGCTTATGTTTGGTACAATTGCTGCTGCTACAAATATTATAATTAATCCAAGTACAAAGGCTTTCCTTGCTGAAATGTTTTTCATATTTTTTCCTCCCCTACTTACTATTATTTGTAATATAATATTTTTATTTAAATTTATCTATAACAATTGTTACTTTGGAAACATATTATTTATAATGAATTTTAGAATAATATTTATATTAAAGAATTTAAATAGGTTTATTTTGAATAATAAGATTTATTAAAAGATCAGCCTAAGAGTTCATCCCAATCACAGGAAAAATATCTGTACAAATCAGAAACTTCCTTTATTGCTAGTAATTTTCCATCTTTTGATATCCTACATATAGCTACCATATCTATCACCTTAATTGAAACATGCTAAAAATAACTAAGTTATTCTATTATCTTTAGCATACCTCCTGCCCTAAAACTAAGATGTAATTAATTTTCTAATATTTAAAATTTACATAAAATAAAAACTTATACATACAAATGATTATTATGTTTTAATCGTTTATTATTGTGAAGGGGGATATAGAGATTTAAAGCAAATTTTGTATAAATTTATAAATTCAAACTAATAGCAGGAGGAAAGGATGAAAAAATTAAATTCCTACTTTGCAATCTCTACTACCCCCATATTAGGAAGACTTACTACCTTTTTTGAGACTCTATATGCGAATATATGATGAGTTTAATATTTCCTCGTCTCCCTTATTATTAATGAATGATTTTATATTATATATAATTTTTCGTAATTGTTGTCATTTAATTGACAAAAATTAAAAAAATAGTATTTGTTTAGCTTAGGATATGCCCCAGGAGAGTAAAATCACTTTTAAAATCAGTATCTAACATGATTTTTTAAGTGCTTCTCGAAGAAATGAATAACTGAAAAATCCCGATTTATCTACAATCTATTTATAAACCAACAGGTTAGCTAAACAAATACAAAAAATAATATTAAAAATTAAATTTTGTGCATTTTTACTATTTTTTAAAAAATATCAAAATTTAAAAAATGTTACTTTATAAAATCTTGGTTACCCTTTCAGATTGTGTTATCCTAAACCCATTTTTTCTGATAGGCCCTATTGTTTCTAAAAGTTCTAATCGTTGAACATATTTACTATAATATTTCAAAATCTTGTTACAAAAATCTTTCGCATACGAAATATCCTCTGCTGTAAAAGTCGTAACCCAATCAAAATCACCATGAACATAAAAAGTATCTTCAAGGTTTATTTTAATACCCGGTATTAGATCAGTTCCGTTGATTATTGGAAGCTTTTTTAAAATTTCCTCATCAATAGGTAGAGTTGTTCTTCTAATAAGAAGGATAAAATGTTTGTGATTTATTTTGACAGGATTAATTATTGCCGAATAACCTAATATTGTGTTAGTTTCTTCTAATTTTTTTATAACTCTTCCTACCTTATACCTTGAACAGCCACATTTTTTTCCAATTTCATCAAGATTAATCCTGCAATTTTTTTGCAATTCATTTAGAATTCTTTTTTCGATATTTGATTTTTGTGCATTTAAATAATCATTCATCTAAGTATTCAACTCCAATTAGTTAATTATTGTCAACTTATTTAAATATAATACATGAAGACTCAAGTAAACTAAAAATGTTCAAAAATAATAATTGTAATTATTCTATTTATTATAAATATTGTAATTTTCTTGAAATTGAATTAAAATGTAAACAATCTATAAGGAAATATTTAAATCTAAATATTTTATTAGTATCTTGTTAATATATGTTAAGTGAGGAAAAACAATATGAGAAATAAAGTTATGTTATTTTTAATATTTTTAATGCTGATAACTTCATTTATAATAGTTTTACCTGTTGAAACTGTAAAAATAAATAGAAATACTTTATATGTTGGTGGCGGAGGCCCTGGAAACTATACAACAATTCAAAGTGCAATAAATAACGCAAATCCAGGAGACATCATTTTTGTCTATACTGGTACTTATATTGAAAATGTAGTAATAAATAAAAATAATATAAATATAATTGGTGAAGATAAGAATTCTACAGTCATCGATGGTGGTGGAAATGGAGATGTTGTCTATATTTCTAGCAATCAGGTGACTTTTTGTGGATTTACTGTAAAAAATAGTGGAAGCATATGCTATAACGGAGGAATCCATATTAACTCAGATAACAACAATGTCTCAGGCAATATAATATCAAATAATGCTGAGATTGGTGTATGGCTTGACTCTTGCGATGATAATATTATATCTGATAACATTATCGATACAAATGGTTTAGATGGTTTGTGGCTTGATTCGTCTAGATACAATACTGTTTTAGATAATTTAATCACTTCAAACAGTGATGATGGTATAGTAATCTATAGTTCGACTCACAATACTGTTTTAGCTAATATCATTAGTTTCAATGATGATAATGGTATGAGTATTTTTTATCCAAGTAATAATAACAATATTATTAGAAACATCATTCGCTCTAACAATGATGATGGTATATATCTTAATGCGTCAAATAATAATATATATCATAACAGCTTCATTCACAACCTTGAAAATGCAGATGATGAGGGTGGCAACAACTGGAACGATGCTTATCCTTCCGGTGGTAACTACTGGTCTGATTATATAGGAGATGATGATTTTCATGGGTTAAATCAAGATCTACCTGGACATGATAGGCTTGGTGATGTACCATATGAAATTTCATTTGAAAAAGGAACAGATTATTATCCATTAATTGATCAAGATAGTTGGTTTAATGAAGCACCTATTGACCTTACACTAACTGGACAAACCTATGGAAATGCAGGAGAAGAAATTTATTATACTACAAGTGCAAAAGATCCCGATGGTGATCCGATTTATTATAAGTTTGATTGGGGTGATGATTCCTATACTGATTGGTTCGGACCATATATATCAGGTACTGATGCATCAGAGTCTCATACTTGGAGTGTTGGTATTTATGATATAAGAGTTAAAGCTAAAGATACTAGAGGTTTAGAAACGAATTGGTCAGATCCATTTAGAATTACAATACCAAGAAATAGATTCGCTCCTTCTAATTTCTTACATTTATTAGAAAGATTTTTAGATACATTTCCGATAATTAGATACCTTTTAGATTTTCATTAATTTAAATCTATCATTCTTTATATTTTATAAATAACATTATAAACTATAAATAGATTCAAAATTGCAAAATAGAGGGATGAAAAAATTGATTTTTTGGTATCAATGCAATTCTTGTGAAAAAAGTTTCAGCTGGGTTTTTACAGGTAATAATGATTGTGGAAAATGCAGATTTTGTAATTCTACAAATATAAAACGAATTGTAAAATCAAGTCGAAGATGGTAAATTATTTTTCTATTCAACTATTTAGAAATTTATTCAAAAAAAATAATTCATGATTAATATATAACATTTAAATATTAAATGATGTTTTGATTATTTAGGGAGTTAAAAAATTATGAACTTAAAGAAAATTGCAATAATTTTTTCAATTTTTTGTATAACCATTACAATTCCAGGATTAGGAGATACAAATTTTGATATTACCAACTATCTGTCATTAAATGAACGTTTTGGATTGGAAAATGAAAACTCATCAATTATTGTTGGTCCATATCCTCTGAATCCAGAGCTAAATTCAACAATAATCATTTGGGAAACAAGTACTGCTACAACAAATAATAGTGTTCATTATGGACTAACTCCGGATTGTAGTAATATTATTTATAATAATTTTTCAAGTAATTTTCATACTATAGAATTAAATGAGCTTATTTCATCTACGAAATATTATTATAAGGTTATTTCAGATTATATTGAAAGCAAGATTTTTTCATTTTATACTAAATTTAAGGAGACAGATTCTATTAAATTTATTGCATATGGCGACTCACGTGGAGTATGGGATAATTGGATAAATGCAAGTATGGTTGCAGGTAAAATCGAAAAAGAACAACCATTTTTTGTTTTACATACAGGTGATTTTGTTAATAATGGCTTATTAATCGATCAATGGATAGATTTCTTCTCAATTTCAACCTTCATAAATAACTGTACTTTATATCCAGCATTAGGTAATCATGAAAATTATGGAGAGTCGTATTTCAAATATTTTTTACTACCTAAAAATGAACCTTGGTATTCTTTTGACTATGGTCCTGTACATTTTGTAAGTTTGGATTCCAATTTCAGGAATTCAATAAAATTATCACAATTGTTTTGGTTAATAAAGGATTTAAGTTTGAATAAACAATCTTTTACTATTGTTTTTTTCCATCATCCACCATATAGTTCTGGAAATCATGGTTCCACAATTTACTTGAGATTTATTTGGGGTTTTATCTTTGAATATTTCAATATTGATATCGTTTTTAATGGCCATGATCACTGTTATGAACGTGGAAAAGTTAAAAGTGTAAACTATATTGTTACTGGGGGAGGTGGAGCACCAACTTATGATACAGGAAATAAATGGTGGACCATTCACTCTGAAAAAACATATCATTTTTGTTTAATTACATGTGACCAAGAGGAATTATCCTTTAAAGCAGTTAAACCAGATGGTACAATATTTGATTCTTTTGTTATACAAAGATGAAATAAAATAAATAAAATTAACTATTGTTAAGGAAATATTTAAATTAAATTATTATATTACATTATTAAAAACTTCTAAATTAAAGGGGGAATAGGAAATAAAATGAAAAAGAAAATAATAGGTATATTAATTTGTACGCTGTTGATTACATCTGCTGCTGTCCCAATCACTGGTCATGTTTTGGAAAATTTTATCCATGAACCAATAAACGATAGAGGAACTATATATGTTGATGACGACGCTGATCCGAGCTGGTACGACGCAACTCATGTTAAAACAATCCAAGAAGGAATAAACAATGCATCCATCGAGGATATGGTATTTGTTTATATGGGCACATATATTGAAAATATAATCGTAGATAGGACTGTTGATCTAGTTGGTGAGGATAAAGAAAATACAATCATTCATGGATTAGATGAATCTGATAATGCAGTGAAAATATCTTCTGATTGGTGTAATATTAGCGAGTTCACTATTGAAAATGGTGGAAGTAATTCAGGAGGTATAAGGGTAAATGCTGATCATTGTTCTATATTTAACTCAATATTTGATGATAATATTGATAGAGGAATTTTTGTTGACTCCTCAGATTATACCCAAATTACAGGTAACACTTTTTCTGATAATAATCAAGGTATCTATGTTTATATGTCAGATTACACAACAATTTCATCAAATGATATATCAAATAACAAAGACAATGGTATCTTGTGTCTTTCTTCAAAATACAATGACATTCTCAGCAACTCAGTAGAATTTAATTCTGGAATAGGTATCTATCAAAATAATCAATGTGATTATAATTATATTATAAGCAACACTGTTTCTTCAAATGAGGAAGGAGGTATCCGTCTTTATCAATCAGATGAAAACACAGTTTCTGAAAATACCATATCAAACAATGGTGAACCAGGTGAAGATGGTGGTAT
>CAZHIY010000110.1:0-2111 GCA_964533085.1 uncultured Thermoplasmatales archaeon
TTTTTCTCATCCTTAATGGCCATGTATCTGGTTAATATATGAGGTTGACCAGGATACCCAAAAAACCATGACATACTTACAAAAGCAAATAATAAGAAAAACAAACCACCATATCCAAAACTTGGAGAGAGTGCATCAGTATTAATTTTACCTACTTCTGATAAAATTGCTCCCAATCCTCCAAGTCTAATAATACCAATAATTGGAAGAATTACAAGAATTCCAACTATCAACATTCCTTGAAAAACATCTGTCCATGCAACCGCAAAAAATCCCCCCATAAGAGTATATAAAGTAATAATAGCAAATCCCAAAATTAGTGCAGAATGATAATCCCATCCAAATGTTTCACTTAATATCTTTCCACTCGCAACAAATTGAACTGATACATATGCAACCATAAAGATTGTAATGATACTAGTTGAAATCGCTCTAATGATATGATTTTTATCATTATATCTATCTTCAAGAAAATCAGGAATTGTAATAGAACGTAATTTCGCGGTATAATTCCGAAGACGTTTTGCAATGACACTCCAATTAAATAGTGTGCCAAATGCAGCACCAATAGCGGTCCATAGTGCCCCAATACCATAAACAAAACCTCTGCCGGGTAGCCCCATAACCAGCCAGCCACTCATATCAGATGCTTCAGCGCTAATTGCAACAGGCCATGTACCCAATTTCCTATCTGCAATTAAAAAATCATCAAGTGTTTTATTAAATTTTGAGGACCAAATACCGATGAGAATAAGAATGATTAAATAAACAAGAAATGCAAGTATTAAAATACTCATTTAAACCGCTTCTTACTCAAATAAAGATAAAGCATGGTCACAATTATTATGGCAAACAATGAGAGAATGATAAATGTCCAAGTTTCAAAGGAAATCATAATATCCTTTTCATCATCATTTAATTTCAGCTTTTCAAATGTCTGTGCATTTAATGCATAAATAATTCCATTTACTCCAATATAAGCAGTACCATTATAAACAACAGGATTGGAAAGAATAGGAGTTGTTATATAGTTTAGAAGATCATCATCGATTGTTAAATTAGCAGCAAAAAACCATTCGCCCTCCCCAGTTACTTTATTCACAGCATAAAGTCGACCATCATCACTTCCAAAAAACACAAAATCGCCATAGACAACAGATGATGAATGTATTCCTGATTTACATGTAAACACCCATTTAAAAGCTCCATCCTTTAAATTCAATGCATAAAGATTATTATCATTACATCCAACATAAATTAATTCTTCGGATAAAACAGGTGAAGTATCAAATCCCCAACCAGTTTCATATTTCCAAATGAGACTTCCATTTTTTGCATTGAGTGCATAAATATAATTGTCCCATGAAGCAAAATAAACCTTGCCATTTTTAAAAACAGGAGCTGAAGTAATCATACCACTTGAATTAAATCGCCAGTCGACTTTTTGATCGTTCAAGCCAATTGCATAGCAATTATTGCCTGAAGTTAAATAGATATTTTCATCATAACCTGAAGCAATATAAATTTCATCGGGTAACTCAAATGTCCATTTTTCCTTTTTATTGTCAATTGAATAAGAATATACTTTACCAACATTATCTCCAAAAATTATCATATTATCTGCGATAATTGGACTTGATATTACTTCATTATTTGTTGATATTCTTTTTATTGTACCCTGTGTATCAAGAATTGATACACCTTCAGAATGACCAACAAATATATTGTCTTCATAAATAATAGGTTTTGTGGGACTTTCACCAATTGGTTTTTTCCATATCAATTGTCCATAATTTGTGTCCAATGCATATATCATACCATTAGAAGTGGTAGCATAAAGAATATTATCTTTAATAACACCTGATGATTCAAATTCATTTTTATTGAACTCTGTGTCAAAATTCCAGATAACATCTGTTTCTGGTCCAATATAATTATCTTGATTAGTTAAAGAAAAATCTCTTTTCGATGGAATACCAAAAATCCTTACCCAACCATTAGGACGTAAACTTTCAGTTTTATGAACAGTAGTATCGATATTTGTATAATTTAATGTCTTTCCAGTATTTCCAAAAAAAGCCCATAAACCATTTTGTTCAAGTAATTTTGCA
>CAZHIY010000110.1:2121-6952 GCA_964533085.1 uncultured Thermoplasmatales archaeon
GTGTGTAAAGGAGGATATTCTGCAAAAATGATATTATTTCTTTGACAATATCTGTATCTATCTGTCCATAATATTTATCCCCAAGCTCTTCAAATTTAATATCTCTTTTTGTTGGGATATATCTAATAGCCCAATATCCAAATCCTGGATTCTTTGCAATAATCCATAATAAAAAGTTTAAAAGATAAGTTTTATCGATTTTAAATTTCTCAAGTCTTACTCTAAAATCCATTGGATTGTTAGCACTCCAGTAAAAACCATTATTTGTCCTATAGATTGCATTTGCAGTATAGCCTAATTCAAAACGTGCAATTTCACCTGTTTTTGTATCACCAATAAGCCAAACAGCATTCATAACACCATCATTTCTATTTCTAAGATAATAAACTACATCATCAATGCTATTTCCATATTGCATTGCCATCCTAGCTCTTACTGAGAGTGGTAATCCTATGTTATCAAACAAACCTTGTGGAACTGTTGTTTCTAATAAAACAATGCCATTATCATTCTGATAATAGTCCTCATCACTCCAAATAATACCTGGTGAGGAAGACATAATAATCCTGTTACCGCTAGTTGGTTGAACGTCAAGTAATATATTCCAACGTAGTGAGATATAATAATTCCACCACCAAGTTGAACTACCACAAATGGTTGAATGAGAAAACACTATTTGACCATTTGTTGTTGCATCTCCTGTAGCAATAAAGCCATTACAATGATGTGGAGGTTCATCACTCAAAAAACCTGCAATGAATTCATTTAATCCTATAGATTCAGTTGCTGGTTCAATTTTTTGTAATTGATGTAATAATTTTCGTAGAGGATGTATTCCCATTCTCAGTGATTCAAGTTTTGACATAAACTCGTACATTTCATTCATCGCAAGTATATCCTTGTAATCAATCTCTCTGCCATGTAATTTTATGCTGCGAGCATTCACTCCATCTGTAATCCCCAATATTTCTTGTTTATATTCCTCTGGGAATTTATTCCAATATAATTTGTCACATTGATTTCTGCAGAAATCCCACCATCTCTCTGCAATTTTTTGATATCTTAATTCTGAAACACGTTTACTAATTTTAGATATTGTCTTTTGAAAATGTATCGTTTGACTCCATCTATTCAACATATCAACGATTTCGTTAGCAAGAAGAAAGCCGTGTTGATAACCACGTTCATGTGGATCTCCTTCTATGTGAAGATAAATCCAACCTTGAATATTATATCTATAACCTTTTCCAAATTTTTCAGCATTGGAAACGTCCATTTCTTTTCCTTCTACAGAAATACAAAGGAAAAAATTATTAGAAATAAGAACAAGAAATGCAATAAAACAAATTGTTCTTTTTAATAGCCTCCGTCCCATATTACAAATAATATAGATACTTTATATAAATATTTATCTTTTTATTTTATAAAAATCCATTTTTTATAATAATTAATATTAATCCTTTTTCAAATGAAAAATATATCTTGTCGGGATTCTTTTTTTCTTACCCGTCCAATAACTACATTTCTTACAACTAAATTCTATCGTGACCTCTCCGCCCCATATTGTAAGATTTTTCACACGTTTCAACGAACTACTGCAAACTGGACATTTTGTCATAAGTTTTTTAGGGTCTCCCTCTCTGGTATGAATTTCAAGTTTTACAAAATCACTATTTATTGCAATATTACGAAGTCTAGATCCACTAATCTTAAAATTCTTCTTCTTAGTTGTAATTTCCTTTGTAACTAATCTTTTTAATTTATTTTGTGAATGAACGGTTCGAAATTCTTTTAAAACTTTTTCTAAACCATTTAAAACTTGTTCATCAGATGGTATGTGATAATGCATTGTAAAAATGAATCTGAAATGGGTTACTTAAACTCTTTTAGCGTGGTATAGTATTAAGTAAATCGGTTCTGCTTACAATTCCAATCAATTTACCATGTTCAATAATTGGTAATGCACCTATATTATTCTTTAACATTAGTGTTGCTGCCTCAGCTGCATTTATATTTGGCTCGGTCCAAAATGCAGGTGTTTTCATAACATCTCTAATAAGAAGCTCATCTAGCTGATGTTTTTGTCTGCCTAAAGGATATGACCTTTTTATATCAGCTAATGCAAAAATAATTTCATTATCGGAAATAATTCCTACAAGGTTCCCTTCATCAACAACCGGAAGTCTAGCAATATTTTCATTTATCATTATTCTCCGAGCATGGATGACTCTATCATTTGGTGAAACAATGTGAATTTTCTTATTCATAATCTCTTTAACCTGTTTTTTACTATTCACCAATTGTAATAAATCGGCTTTTGTTATAACACCTAATAATTTTTCATTTTCTACAACACAGAGCATTGTTGGTCCGGGTTCTCCTACTTTCTTTAAAATTGTTTTAATATCTGTATCTGGTGTAATTTTTTCTATATCTTTTTCAGTAACAGAAGATGCATGCATTCTAGAAGGCGGAATCCCTTTATTTCTTATTGATCCCAATTTGTAGGCAATAATATTATCAGTTACAATTCCAATAAGTTTTTTATCCTCAAAAACTGGTATTTTTGTAATTTCGTTTTTTTTCATAAGATTTAGAACATGTTTTAAATCTACATCCTTATCAACAGATATTATATTCTTTGTCATAATCTCTTTAACTTTCATTTTAATTCATCCCTTAATGTAATTAAAATATTTTGAGAAAACAAATATTATTCTTCATATTTCAAAGCATCTATACAATCTTCACAAAGAAGACGGCCTTCAACATTTTTTAAATTTGCAGATAATGTACCACAGTCCTCACATTTACCTGAAAATATTTGTTTTTGAAGATGCGATTCGTCTCTTACTGTAATATCATACCACTCACGGGAAATTTCATGCAATACTGGTGACATAATAGAGATATCTTTTTGTGTAATTATACCTATTAGTTCATCCTTTTCTATCACTGGTAATCTTCTAACATTACATTTACCCATTGTTTTCATGGCCTCTTCAAGTGTAATATATGGATCAACTACAATAATTGGAGTACTCATCACATCTTTCACTAAAACATCTTTTGCATATTTCCCTTCAGCAACTACCTTTTTTAGTATATCGCTTTCTGTCAAAATACCAATAGGTTGTTTTTTTTCAACAACTATTACATTCCCTATTTTTCTTTTTTTCATTAGTCTTGCTGCTTCCAAGACAGATACATTTGGTTTCACAATTGCAAGGTTTGTTTTCATTGCTTCCTTAACAATTACTTCCCTATTCATTTTTATCTGCCACCAGTACATTTAACATTTGAATAAACTAACCAAGCCCAAACATTAAAACCTTTCGCTGTATTTTACTTTTATTATATGATTGCAAGTCAGTATGAACGTGAACTAAAGAATATTCTTGAAGGAGAATCAAAAACACTTACAAAAATAACAAAAACCTGTACTATTATCGAAAAAATGAATTATACAAAGATATCTGAAAAACCCTTTGCAGTTATAAGAGCCGCTGGTTCTTTTGGTGTAGATCTTGTCGCAACACGGGGAGATATTTCATTTCTAACTGAAGTAAAGAGTAGTATCGAAGATACTATTCATTTTAGTAATATTGGTGGAAAATTACAAGAACAGGCTGAAACTATGAAAAATATTTGCGAAAAAACAAAGACATTGCCAATATATGCATTTAGAACGAAGGGTAAACGTGGAGATTCTTGGAGGATTTTTACAATGGATATTGATAGCCTTGAGGGTAGGTCAAGTATTTTACATAGAAGGTTACCAAAACTGAATAAAAGTAAAAAAGGATATTTTATTATGAGATGGAACGAAGGTTTGCCACTTTCTGATTTTATTTCATATCTATGTAAATGATACGAAACGTTTTTAGAACTGTTTCATATTTACGCCTTGCTGATTGTTATGAAAAAGATGCTTGTTGCCTATGATGGATCTGAAGCTTCAAAAAAAGCAATAGATGTAGTATTGAAATGTGCTGATAAAGAAGATGAAATAACCCTTTTAACCGTTATTCCTGCTGAACTTTCGGAATCATCGTTTACTAAAATGCTGCTTCCCACTATTGATTTAAGTAACGTTGTGAAATCTGGTAGTTTTCAACAAAAAGCAAAGGAATCATTAGCAAAGATAGTTAAACAGATTGAACCTGAAGTAAGTAAGGTACATATTGCAGTTGAATCTGGAGATCCTGCAGATGAAATCCTAATAAGTGCAAAAAAACATGAATCGGATATAATTATTGTAGGTTACAAGGGATATGGAAAAGAGGGGAGGTTCTTACTAGGAAGTGTAACAGATAAAGTTGTGAGACATGCAAGTAAATCTGTTTTGGTAGTAAGATAATAATATTTTTTGTGATCTTAATGCACCCTGCAGATGAGATACGAGGAGTTAAAAGTAAGAAACTTACTAAAAAAAGTATAATTATTGCTGTAACAGGAAGTATTGCAGCAGTTGAAACAATTAAACTTTCACGAGAGCTTATTAGACATGGTGCAGAAGTTATTCCAACTATGACTCCTTCATCTACAAAAATAATCCATCCTGATGCTCTTTGGTTTGCCACAGGAAACAAACCTATAACTGAACTTACTGGTCAAACAGAACATGTATTTTTTTGCGGGCAAATAAAAAATCAAGTAGATCTTTTACTGATATGTCCTTGCACTGCAAATACAGTTTCAAAGATTGCGCATGGGATTGATGATACAGTTGTTACGACTTTTGCAACTACTGCAATTGGGTCAGGAATTCCAATCTTGATTGTTCCAGCAATGAATCTTTCAATGTTTGTTCATAAAATAGTTCAAAATA
>CAZHIY010000111.1:0-6919 GCA_964533085.1 uncultured Thermoplasmatales archaeon
ACGACATTCAACCGGTTAGATCATCCCCTTAGGTCAACCTATTTACATAGCAAAAGAGGGACATCGATTGGTTATCTAACTTTTCTCAGACAGGCATTATTTTTTTTCTGATTCTTGAATATCTTATGCAAGTATTGAACTAAGGAGAAAGGCTATTACAACCTAATATATCGTCAATCACCTGAAAGATCACCATGCATACACCAGCAAAAATCCAATGTTTAAACCAAAGCAAATCAAAGATAACAGAAATTATTATTCTATCTTCATAAGATTCGCTGATATAACTCACTAATCCACATCTTATAAGATATACGAAAAAAAGAATTAGTAAAATTTTACAGATACTTGAATAATTATTAAAAGGTGAATTAAAGTCTAAATCCTCATTCATTTCGTTAAGTATTGTAATCCTTTCGTATAATTCTTCATCATTCATTATAATGTTATATAACTCATCAAGAATCTCAGGGTTTTTAATCTCTACTGATTCTACTATATCAATTGCATTTTCTTCTCCAAGTACTTTAATTACTTCACAACCTCTATTATAAGAAGATTCAAAATATTCATATGTTATACTGGGTTCAGTAAAAAGCATTGAAATAAGAGTAGTTGGTTTCCTAAATAATAATTTTTGAAATATATCTTTACTGTCGAAATCCCAGCGGATAAAACAATTATCATTTTTCCATTCATATTCAATTTGATTTAATAATTCATTTACATCTGGGTTATTTGCTATATCTATTATAGATAGAAACAAGTAATCTTTTGGCTCTGTTTCTTTACCTTGTTCAAACTCTATCCCACGGATGATATTAGTAGATGCAATAGGTTCAACAGCAATAGCAGGGTAAATACCAGCTCCAACAAACAACAATATTATTCCAAGAACAAGTCCTTCGCTTACAAATCTATTTTGCATATGATTTCCTCCCTTAAAATTTATGATATTGTAATAAAATATTACAATATAAATATTTCCTTGACAATAGTTACTTACAAAAACAGTAAAAAATAACAAAAATTAGAGAACTGATTTCAACCAGCTCTAATTTAACCCAGCAGTCTTTCCAGCATTGGGAATCGGTCCAAAAACCAACCAAGCAATTTATAGTTAAAACTGAACGGTTTGTTTCTTGGTATTTCAACCACAAACTCAGCCCATTCGCTCTCAGCACCATAGACGTCCTTTGATTTTGCCTTGATAGTAAATGTCTCCTGAGATGTCCAGCTATGACTACCTGTTACTTCTTCACCAGATTCAAAAGGACCTTTGATATTTTCTTCAGTTTCATCACCCCAGTTGACAATATATTCTGCAATGTCATGTCCATCAGGATCAACAGAAGTAAAACCATACTCTAATAGTGTCTCAGGTTTTCCTCTATCTGGCCCATCAATACTAGGCATGTCTGGTGGTATATTTTTTTCTGTTGTGAACTGCCATATCGGTCCAATAGTAGATGCACTATGCTCATCTATAGCGATAATCTTCCAGTAATATGTTGTCCCATACTCCAAGGTTCCAGGGTCAAAGGTGGTTGCCGTATAATCATCAGCTACCAGTATATCTGGTGTTGTATCATTTGCTTCTAAATAAACATCATAAAAAATGTCATCTCCATCAGGATCATTACAGTCCCAGCTCAAATCTGCATCAATACTTACATCTGTTGCTTCATCTGCTGGATCTGGATTGCTTGGTGGATTTGGTGGATCATTTGGTTCAGAACTTGTGATGAAATCCCATACAGGTCCTTCTGTTGTTTGACCATTTTCATCCCAGGCTACAATCTGCCAATAATAATCAGTGTTATAATCCATAGTTCCTGGATCAAACCAACTCTCTGTCTGATTATTCGAAACTAGTTCATCAGGAGTTGAATCATATGCTTCAAAATAGACATCATAAGTGAGATTGTCATCATCAGGGTCACTACAAGACCAGCTGAGATCAGCATTAACATCAACATCAGTTGCTCCATCCTCAGGCTCTGGATCACTAGGAGAATTTGGAGGACTGTTAACATAAACTGATAAACCATTTGACCATCCGCTAGTCTCATTGTATGTATCACGAGCTTGAGCTTTTACAACATAGCTTCCACCATTACTCCAAGAATGATTCATGCTTACTGTCGTACCGGATGGTACAAAGTCAGTCCAGCCACTATAATCATGAGACTCGTTTGCATCCCAATCAAAACGATACTGGACTTGATCACCATCTGGATCAGTAGCATTAGTGCTATATGTACCCGATTCATCAATGTTAAGGATTGTTGAACCTGATGGAGTACTTGGATTATGTGGGGGTTGATTTTCAATCTCGATCGTCAATTTCGGGAAAACATCGCCCTCTGTAACCCAAAGCCCGCCGAACGTCTCAGCGCGAATGGTCAGCCCGACATATTGCTCCTGGGCGTTGACCAAATCGGTAACAAAGGACGTCACGTTGAAGCTCAGAACCTGTCCGATTTGAGGGTCTGGGGTATCTACCGAGTCAAGAACGTTGCCGTCCCCGGCTTCGAAATCGGATAGCTCCTCGATGCCATTGCCCACGTATCCATCGACGGCCAAACTCTCTGGGGTTTCACCATCAACGCCGAGACCGAAGATGTCAATCTCTGTGATAATTACCTCGAACGTGGCCATGCTGATGAACTCCCCAGGTGGTATGCTGAATGGTGAGATGTCGAACTCAGCCATTGACCGGCACTCCCCAAGAGTCCCTAGCAAGGCATCGTTGAAGGTGGAATAGGGGCCGTTGTCGCCGAAACCGTCGAACGGGTCCGCGTCAACAACCTCGAAGTCGACCGGCGGGTTCTCAATCGTAAATATTGTTATAGCATCAACAAAAATAATATCATATGATGTTGATGCTATAATAGTATTCACAGATGCCTGTACTTTGACTGTTTTATTATAATTAGCAAACGTGGATAATCCCGGCATTAAAAGTACTAGGGTAACGCCAATTATTACAGCTGCCTTCAAAAAATTCCATATATACTTTCTTTCTATATTCCTCTTCATATTTTTACCTCCCCCAATAATAACATCATATGTAGGATATATAAAGGTTACAATAATTGATAATAATCCTATTCTTGCAGACAAGGGCAATCGTTAAAATCTGAAATATCATTTGTTTCTGATAAAGTTGATCTGGATTTTAATGGTAATTTAAGATTAAAATAGAAATATTCAGCGCAATAAAAATCCCAATTCTCAGCAATTATGGTTGCAATCTGTATAATATAAGAAAAAGAATTTTTGAATATCACTGCGGCTTTGCAAAATAATTATTATTTTCCAGAAAGATACCGTTTCTGAACAAAATTAACTTCCTTTTTAGCGAAAAAAAGAAATCTCAAACCATTTACTAAAAATTTATAATCATTTCGTGAAATACTTCTATAAATCTGATTAATAAGATATGAAGGTCTATTGTAAAAACGATGAAATGCTTTGATAGTGTATTCTAAAAGTTCATTTCTGGTAAAATTACCTAATCCTTCATCTTTATCAGCAAAGGTAAAAAATGTATCAGGATCATCTGATATTTTATTATCTTCTACAGCTTCATTCCACATCTGAGATCCCTTAGTATATTTTAATGGAACAAATTCTGCGAAATCAAGGGGTAAAGAGCATGCAAATTTTATAGTATTTTCAATATGCTTCTCAGCCTCTATAGGAGCACCAAAGATAAAGCCGCCCATAGTTACAAAATTCATTTTTCTGCTTAATTTTACAGCATTTCTAATTTGAGAAAGAGTAATATTTTTGTTATAATAATCAAGAACTTCTTGATTTCCAGATTCAATTCCAAAATATATATATTTGACTCCTGCTTTTTTCATTTTATGATAAAGCTCTTTATCTGCAGAATCAACTCTTGCGCCATAGATTACTATTTCAATTTCCTTACCCATCTTTATTAGACCATCAAATATTTCATGAGCTCGTTTCTTATCAGCAAGGAAATTATCATCAACAATATATATTAAACTATACATCTCATCAATTTCTGCAAATTCTCTTATAATATTCTCTGCTGACCTTTGTCTGTATCCCCATCCATCAATAAAATTAGCATATCGTGTACAAAATCGGCAACGGCAAGGACAACCTCTACTCGAAATCAAAGAAGTCATATTCCCTTTATGTGGATGACCAAAGGGGGAATTACCATATTCATATTTCTCAACAAGATGACGAGCTGGAAATGGTAAAGAATCTAATTCCTCGATTACCTCTACGGGTTTCCCTGAACTTATCAATCCATTATTTCTATAATAGATACCATGAATATCACTAAGATTTTTCTTTCCTTGTAAAAATTTTGCTAAATCAAGAATTACATGTTCACCTTCACCTATAACACTAATATCTGCTAAAGGTATGTCCTTTAGAGAATGATCTTTAACAAATGTACAATGTGGTCCACCAATAATCAAGGGCATATCAGAATCTAAGTCTTTTATCATTTTAGAAATATCATTAGGGGATTTGAAATCGATTGTCTGGATAGTCATACCAACAACATCTGAGGATATTAGAGAGTTTTTCAGTTGTCCTTTAGATATGTTTTTTACATAATAATCTAGGATTTCAACATTATGTCCTTCATTTTCTAATATTGCTCCTAAATAAAGTAAACCTAATGGTGGAGTAATTACATATTTTGAATCTTCTTTTTGATTCCCAGGTCGTATAAGGAGAAATTTCATATTTCACTAACTCCAATAAATAGAACTATAGCTCCAATAACCAATGTTTTATACAACACAACAGGGGTTTTTACCATATTTTCTTCCTCCCTAAGGAAGTCGCATAAAAATAGAATATTATTTTTCTTTATATAATGATTGACAGAAATGTTAAAGATTTTTATATTTTGACGAATATACGGTAATTATGACTAATATAACACATGAAGTTTTGAAGATGCTTGACAATAATCCATGTATTAGACGATGTATGAGTCAAGGACTTATCAATACAACTGCTCTTGCAAAGTATATACTCAAAGAAAAAAATATGGATGCATCTTTGGATGCTATAAGCAGTGCTATTCGACGTTATAAGTTTGATAGATATGATGAAATATTTGATACAGCAAGTAAAATTGTTGGTTTTGGAGAACTTTCTACGAAAAGTAAACTAGCAAATATTGCTGTTATAAAAGATGCTGAAATACAAGAACTTCTCCCTAAATTATTCTCATTAATACAATTTAACAGAGGAGACGTCCTTAGAATTATTCAAGCAGATGAAGCAATCAAGATCCTTGTTAATGAAAAAAATTTGGAAAATGTAAAGAATCTTTTACCTAAAAAGAAAATCATTAAAATAGATAAAAATCTAGCTGAGTTAAATATCCATTTACATCCTGAAGCAGTTAAAACTCCAGGAATTATTGCAGTAATATCTAATGAGCTTGGTATGAATAACATAAATGTTATGGAATTTATGAGCTGTGTTCCAGAGATGCTTTGGTTTGTTAAAGAAAAAGATATTCTAAACGCATATAACGTGATGTTTCAGCTTTGTAATCCTAATGAGAAATAATTATTTTGTAAAACCTACCGTTTGGAATTTGTTCTTAAAGTCAGTTTTTTACCCCTAATTCCTTATCTTAAAAGATTCAGCAGTCTTTCCAGCATTGGGAAACGTTCCAAAAACCAATGATAAGATGTTGCTCTTGTTCTTGGTATCTCAATAGTTAATTCACCCCAGTCGCTTTCACGAAATGTTTCATCAATTGCCTGGACACGGATTGTATAAGTATATTCATACTCCCAATAATGAGAAATATTTATCACTTTACCACTAGGAACAGGTCCAATATATTCATCCCTCCAATCCCCCCAGTCAATATAATAAGTAATATTTTCACTATCAGAATCATCAGCAACAATTGAATATTCATAATATGTATTGATTCGACCCTTTGTTGGACCTTTTATTGTTGGCATATCTGGAGGTATTCCAACATAAGCAAGACATTTATCCATGTCACTTTGTCCTTTACTATCAGTTACTTTGACATCAATAGTATAGATACCAGATGATTCATATGAATGTGTAGGAGATATTTCATTTGATGTTGTACTATCACCAAACTGCCAAAACCAAGATAAAGATGAAGGGGGTTTATTTACTTGCGTAAAAATATTAAATGTTTCCCCTGGATTTATTTTATAATGTGTCCTCTTAATAAGAACAATGGTATAGTTGAAGTATGATGTTGCTTTAGGATGATAATCAATTGTGTCATCAGGACCCCAAGTAGATATAATGTATACATCTGGATAACCAGGATTACTTTCCCAGTCATCCCAGTAATTTCCCTCTGAACCATCATCCCAAACACCATAACCGCATCCCTCTGTATATACATTTAATCCCCAGTTATTATCAAAATCATTATGATGAAATATTCCACCTGACCTATGTTTAAATATTCCAGCTGATGTAAATGGATAAGATGATGAATCTTTACCATTTCCCCCTATAACATTCCATGTTGCAGAACTCGTTGAACCGTTATCCTCATCCCATATACCAGTCACATTATTATGGAGTATAAGGTTATTTATTATTTTATTGTTTAAGGTTTTATCAATGTCAAGATAAATACCAATTTCATTAAAAATCACTTTATTTCCTTTAATGATATTATTAGTTGAATATATACTAATCCCATAATAACCGCCTGTTATTGTAAACCCAGAAATAAGAACATTTTCAGTATCAGAACTAATATAAATAATTGTACTAGGTGGGTTCCTTGAATTTTTTATATATGTAGTATTTCTATTCTCCCCTATCAGGTCTATACGTTTTTCTATACGTAAGTTTTCATAATAAGTTCCATTGAAAACATAAATTGTATCACCATCAA
>CAZHIY010000112.1:0-6908 GCA_964533085.1 uncultured Thermoplasmatales archaeon
GTTTTTGAACTTATTTGATATTCTTCAAATACGCACATACAGATATTTGATATATTTTTGCGCAGTCCAGTTTTTTTTGCAATTGTGCTCCATACTCCATCTGCACCAATAACAATTTCTGAATCTATGGTTGTTCCATCATCCAAAAAAATTTTTGCTGAATTATTTAATATTTTAATATCAACTGCAGATTTTTCATCAATAAAATTAGTACCAGAATCAATTGCAAGTTTCACTAATTCGTAATCAAATTTTTTTCTTAGGATCATAGCAACTAATGGTTCATCTCTTTGTAATTCCATTTTATTTTTAAGTGACGGAGAATATGCAAATGCTGCATATGAATAGGACTCAATAAAATCTTTAGTAATATAGGGAAATCTATTAAATACTCTTATAGGAAGTCCACCGCCACATGGTTTTTCTCTAGGAAATTTACTTTTATCAATTAGAAGAACATTTATACCACTCTCTGAAAGAAATTTTGCAGCAGTTGAGCCAGCTGGTCCTGCACCAACAATTACAACATCATATTTCATAATGCATTTATTTTGTATTTTTTTTTTTACATTCTAAATACACCAGGTTTCCAATCTGGAATTGGAGCATTTAATGATGCAGATATCCCAAGACCTAAGACCAATCTTGTATCAGCAGGATCAATTATTCCATCATCCCAGATTCTTGCAGTGCTATAATATGGATTTCCCTCTAATTCATATTTCTTAAGAATTGGCTCTTTTATTTCCTTTTCCTCTTGTTTTGTAAGTTCTTTTCCTTTTCTCCAAAGCTGATCACGCTTTACAGTAAGTAGGACATTTGCTGCTTGTTCACCACCCATAACAGAAATTCTTGCATTAGGCCACATCCATAACTGTCTGGGTTGGTATGCTCTTCCGCACATTCCATAATTCCCTGCTCCAAAAGATCCACCAATAATTACTGTGAATTTTGGAACATTTGCAGTAGCAACGGCATTTACCATTTTTGCTCCATCTTTTGCAATGCCTCCTGCTTCATATTTTTTACCGACCATAAAACCAGTTATATTTTGTAAAAAAATAAGAGGAATTTTTCGTTGACAACAAATTTCAATAAAGTGAGACCCTTTTAATGCAGACTCAGAAAATAGTACTCCATTGTTTGCAAGAATTCCAACAGGGTAACCCATAATTCTTGAAAAACCACAAACAATCGTTTCACCGTACAATGCCTTGAACTCATGAAACTTAGACCCATCAACAATTCTTGCGATTACCTCTTTTACATCAAATGCCTTTCTAAGGTTTTCTGGGATAATTCCATAGATTTCTTTTATATCATATGCTGGTTCCTCAGGTTTTGCAACATCAATATGTGTCTTTTCAGGTCGGTTTAGATTTTCAACAATATTTCTTGTTATATGAATTGCTTCCATATCGTTGTGAGCATAATGATCAGATACTCCACTTTCCTTACAATGCACATCTGCACCACCAAGGTCTTCAGCACTTACTTCTTCACCAGTTGCTGCTTTTACAAGAGGTGGACCTCCAAGAAAGATAGTCCCTGTATCTTTAACAATAATTGTCTCATCTGACATTGCTGGTACATATGCACCACCTGCAGTACAAGAACCCATAACAGCTGAAATTTGAGGGATATCAAGTGAAGACATTACTGCCTGATTGTAAAATATCCTGCCGAAATGCTCTCTATCGGGAAACACCTCATCCTGCATAGGTAAAAAAGCACCACCAGAATCAACAAGATAGATGCAGGGTAGGTTGTTAGACTTCGCGATCTCTTGAGCGCGAAGATGTTTTTTCACAGTCATTGGGTAATATGTTCCACCAGAAACTGTTGCATCATTAGCAATTATCACCACCTCACGGCCATGAACAATTCCGATACCTGTCACAATTCCTGCACCTGGAGCCTTATCTTTATACATACCATATGCTCCAAGAGTATTAAATTCCATGAAAGGTGTATCTGGGTCAAGGAGCGCATCGATTCTTTCCCGAGCAAGCATCTTATTTCTGGATTTATGAAGTTTAATCTTTTCCTCTCCACCGCCCTTCTGTGCAATAGAGATTTTTTCTTTTAAATTATCAACCAGCATCTTATAGTGCTTAAAATTATCCTTAAAATCCTTACTTGAGGTATCAATAATGCTATCTATGACATCCATAAAATTAGACCTCCTTATCAACATCAACTGTACTTTGACCAATTTCAACTTGATCATTTTCCTTGAAATTTATATTTTTAATTCTTCCATTACAAGGTGCCCGAATTAAGTATTCCATCTTCATAGCCTCAATTACCATAAGCACCTCTCCCTTCTTTACAGAATCTCCATTTTTCACCTTTACACTAACAACTTTTCCTGATATAGGTGAACTTAGATTTCCTTCTTCCTTTTTTCTTACTTTTTTCTTACTTGACAGCTCAATTGGTTTAACCCTAAATACCTGCCCCTTGACAAATACAAACTTCTCTTTTTCACCTTCGGTGATTATTGATTTTATTATTCTATCAGAAAGCTTTATCTTAAGCTGTCCAGGCTTGGTTTCTTCTGCTTCAACCTTATATTCAGTGTTATCATAGGTTATAAAAAAATATTTTTCTCTACGTTCAATTGAAACATTGTATACATGATTCTCATGTTCGTAGTTTATAAACAATTTTATATCCCCCTACCACCAACTCTCCACCGTCCAACATGCTTCCAAGGTGAATGGGGATCAGCTTCTTTGTATCTAACAATCTCTTCTCTTTTAGTATGAATTGAATCATAAACCGCTAGTGCAATTATTGCATCAATTGGTAAACCATCTTTAGTAATAGTCCAATCTTTAAAATAGTCATCAATAAAATGAGTAGAGATATTTCCTTTTCTAAATTCATCATGCTCAAGTACTTCATTTAAAAATGAAATATTAGTTGTTACTCCTAAAACTACATAACGAGATAATGCCCATTTCATTTTGTTAAGACACTCATCTCTACTTTCTGCATATACTACAAGTTTTGAAAGCAAGGGATCGTAATACGGAGTTATTTTAATACCTGAAAATATTCCAGAATCATCTCTGATGTTAGGACCCTTAGGCGGTTCTACTTTAGAAATGGTTCCAGTACTTGGTAGAAAACCATTTGATGGATCTTCAGCATAAATACGGCATTCAATAGCATGTCCTCTTTGAATTATATCTTTCTGTTTGAGTGTGAGTTTATCACCACTTGCAATTCTAAGTTGCCATTTAGCAAGATCAATTCCTGTTGTTGCCTCAGTAATTGGATGCTCAACTTGCAGACGAGTGTTCATTTCCATAAAATAAAAATTAAGATTACCATCGACCATGAACTCGACTGTTCCCGCATTTGTGTATCCCACGGCCTCTGCAGCAGCAACAGCGGCATTACCCATTTTTTCACGAAGTGCAGGTGTCATTAAAGGAGAAGGAGTTTCTTCAATTATCTTTTGATGTCTCCGTTGTACAGAACATTCTCTTTCAAAAAGATGAATTACATTACCATGCTCATCAGCAAGAATTTGAAACTCAATATGCCTTGGTTTATCGAGATATTTTTCAAGAAATACACTGTCATCTCCAAAAGCTGATTTAGATTCCCGCTTTGCACTTTCAATAGATTGCTCTAAGATATCTTCAGAATATACTATTCTCATTCCCTTACCGCCACCACCGGCAGTAGCTTTAACTAAAAGTGGAAAACCAATCTTTTTCCCCTCTTTAATAAGTATAGTATTGTCCTGTTTCAAACCATGATATCCAGGAATAACAGGTACTCCTGCTTTTTCCATTGTTTTTTTTGCAGCAATCTTATCGCCCATTAAACTAATGACTTTAGAATCAGGACCAATAAATTTTACACCAACATCTCTACAGGACTGAGCAAAATCAGGATTTTCTGCAAGAAAACCATAACCCGGATGAATTGCTTCAGAACCAGTATCCTCTGCAATTTTTATGATTTTTGGAATATTTAAATAGCTTTCAATGGGTGTTGGATCACCAAGATTAACTGACTCATCAGCTAGTTGAACATGTATTGCATCCTTATCAACATCTGAATAAACTGCAACAGTTTTAATACCCATCTCTTGACAGGCCTTAATGATTCTAACAGCTATTTCCCCACGGTTGGCAACAAGGACTTTTTTAAACAAATTATTCACTCCACTTCGATTTTCTTTTTTCAAGAAACGCGTTAATCCCTTCTTGTCCTTCCTGAGAAATTCTAAGATCAGAAATTTTTTTCACGGTATAATCTTTATAATCCTCAATATCCTTTTTTTCACAAGAGTCAATTAGTTTTTTTATTTCTTTTACTGCTATAGGGCCAGATGAGTGTAGTAGTTTAATATAACTATTTATTTTATTATCAATTTCATCTTCAGATACAACATAATCTAAAAGACCAATATCTTTTGCATATTCAGAATTGAACCTTTCCCCAGTAATAAATAAACGTCTCATATTTGAAAGACTTATACGTCTTATAATATAAGTAGAAATAACTGCAGGAATTATACCAAGCTTTACTTCACTAAAAGCAAATTTACAATCCGGAACTGCAATAGCAATATCACATACAGCAAAAAGGCCTAATCCTCCTCCAAAAGCATGACCATTTACTCGTCCGATAACAGGTTTTCGACAATTATAAATACTTTCATAAAGAGATACTAAAAGTCTACTATCTTTGATATTTTCTTCTTTTGAATATCTGACCATACTTTTCATCCAATTAAGGTCAGCACCAGCACAGAACGATTTTCCCTTTCCAGTAAGAATTATGATTCTAGTTTTATCATCTTTACTTAATTCTTCAAAACAAGAAGTAAGTTCCTTCATAAGTTGTTCATTCATAGCATTATGGACTTCAGGTCTGTTTAGATATACTGTAACAACATCTTTATCTCTTTGGATTTCAATAATCTCATCCTTCATTGATGCTCCCCCAAAGTCTATTCTGGCGATGATAGGTAGAATAGATAAATGTTTCTAAAGTTTTACCATTATTTGTCGAAAAAAACCTTATTTTCCTTTAAATACAGGTTTCCTTTTTTCAACAAAAGCAGTTACTCCCTCTTTAAAGTCCTCTGTACCTGCTGCATATGATGCAGTTTTACTTTCAAGATCTAAATGAGTAACCATGTCATTTTCCATACTTTTGTTAATAAGCATTTTCGCTTTACCTACAGCAATAGGTGCTAATTTTTTAAATTTGTATACGAATTCTTCCACAGTAGTATCAAGATTATCTAAATCTACTAAATGGTTTACAATCCCAAGTTCTAATGCTTTCTCAGATGTAAAAGTCTTAGACGTAAGAATATATTCACAAGCCTTTTGGTATCCAACTAGTTTTGTAAAGAACTGCGTACCACAGCCTGGAGCAAGTCCAATACCAATAAATGCTGTACCAAATTTTGCTTCTTTTACAGCTATTATAATATCACATGCTAATGCAAGCGAAAGACCTGCACCAAATGCATGACCATTAACTGCAGCAATTACTGGTTTTTCCATATTTCTCATTTCTATAACGCATTTATGTATACCTTTAGTTAATTCTCTTAAAAATTTTGATTTATCTTTGGATGCATACATTTCTTTAACATCACCACCACCACAGAATCCCTTTCCGGTACCTTTTATTACAACTGCTCTTATTTCCTCCATATTAGAAATATCATGTAGTACTTTGTATAGTTCTTCACCAAGCTTCATATCAAAAGAGTTTAGGCGCTCAGGTCTGTTTAATGTAATATATGCTATGTTATCTTTAATTTCTGAAGTTAATGTTTCATAAAGCATAATAATCAAAATCTGAGAATAAGGTTTTAAATTTAAAACTTAGGGAAAAACATAAATAAATAATTAGCCATCCCGCCAGATATTGTTATTAATCAGGGGTTTTCATTATGGAAATAACATTGTATATTGATAAATACAAAAATGCAAGATACAATTTTTTTCACTGGAGATATGAGTTAAACGTAGTCTATAAAATTTCTTTAGCTTTTTGTTTCGCATGTTTAACTGGACTATTAGCACAGTTAAGATTTTATCTACCTGGAACACCTGTTCCTGTTACAGGACAAGTATTTGCTGTTCTGCTTGCTGGAGTTTTGCTTGGGAAATATGGAGGAATTAGCCAATGTATGTATGTTGGAATCGGAGCATTTGGTGTTCCTTGGTTTTCAGGATTTAATGCTGGCTTTGCATATTTAGCTGGCCCAACTGGAGGATATATTATAGGATTTATCATTGCAGCATTTTTTATTGGATTTGTTGTTGATAGATATACCCAATCTAGGAATTTTTTAAGCATGCTTACATTGATGTTTTTTTCAACGTTAATTCTTATTTATATTCCTGGATTGATACAATTATATCTATGGATGGGCGCTTCGATTAATATCTGGAAATTATTAACAATTGCAGTATTACCATTCATAGCTGCAGATATAATAAAAACTGTAATAGCTGCAGTAATAGCAACCGGAATAACACCAAAGATAGCCTATGGTAAAGAAGTTGATAAATAAACCAGATTTATTAGATAGTGAGGAAATTACAAAGAATCTTAAAACAAAGATTATCGGTAAAAAGGTATATTTTTTTAATAAAATTCCATCAACAAATATCTATGCAAAACAATTAATAAAGGAGAATATTACCGAGGGAACTATAGTAATTGCAGATGTTCAAACTCGTGGTAGAGGAAGAAAAAATAGATTTTGGCATTCACCTTATGGAGGATTGTGGTTTTCTATAATTCTATATCCAGATATGCCTCCTGAAAGTGGAATGCTTATTACAATGGCTGTTTCAATTTCAGTAGCTTTAGCAATAAAAGATATTACAGGATTAAATGCTGAAATCAAATGG
>CAZHIY010000113.1:0-6885 GCA_964533085.1 uncultured Thermoplasmatales archaeon
TCCCAAGCATCATGAATCTTGGGAGGGCTCTTTTAATTTTTCAACACCCTATTAACACAATTACTTTGCCCTTAAAAGATAATAAAAAAATGCAAGTTTTAGTTTTCTACATTATAATATCAATATCTAATTTATTAACTAGTTCCTTGTAACGATTTCTAATAGTTACCTCTGTTACACCTGCAATCTCTGCTACCTCACGTTGAGTTCTACGCTCATAACAAAGTACCGATGCGATATAAAGAGCAGCAGCAGCCATACCTGTAGGACCACGACCACTGGTAAGTTCTATACTTGTTGATTTTCTTAATATTTCACTTGTCTTTGCTTGAACATCACTACTAAGCCTCAGTTGACTGCAGAATCTTGAAACATAATCTTGAGGTTTTGTTGGAAGCAATTTTAAATCCAATTTACGTGAAATATTTCTATAGTTTCTACCAATCTCTTTTTTAGGCAAACTAGATATCTTGCTTATTTCATCAAGGGTTCGCGGAACATTACACTGGCGACACGCGGCATACAATACCGCAGCAGTAACTCCTTCAATACTTCTCCCTCTTACCAACTTTCTTAAAGCTGCTCTTCTATAAATCATAGCAGCAGTCTCCCTTACTGCTCTTGGAAGACTCAATGTAGATGACATTCTATCAAGAGATGCTAGAGCAATTACTAGATTTCGTTCTATGCCATCGCTGATTCTAGTTCTAACCTGCCATTTACGAAGCCTATAGAGCTGTGCTCTATTTCTAGTAGGAATAGAATGTCCATATGCATCTCTATTCTGCCAGCTTATTGTTGTAGAAAGACCTTTGTCATGACGAGTATATGTCATCGGAGAACCAGTTCGAGCTCTTTTCTCACGTTGTTCGCTATCAAATGCACGCCACTCAGGACCTTGATCAATAAAATCTGCATCAATTACAAGTCCACAATCCTCACAAACAAGTTCTGCTCTAGAGTAGTCTTTGGTTAAATGTGTACCACTACACTTTGGACATTTGATTGTTTCTTCAATTATTTGTTTATTTTTATTATTTTTCTTAGGCTCTTCTTTCAATTAAATCAAACCTATAAAGAAATTAAAAAGTAAAAACATATAACTGAAACAATTACAACTTTTTTACATTTTTAGCTTGTGGTCCTTTATCCGTATCTTCTGTTTCATATTCAACAGGATCTTCTTCATTTAGATATATTCCATCAGGTATCTCGGATCTATGAACAAATATATCTTTTCCATCCTCTCCCAATATGAAGCCAAATCCTTTTCTTGCATTATACCATTTTACTTTTCCTTTCATATATATTTACCTCTTTTGTCCTTATTGTCTATTTTTTTAAAAAGAATAATTAGAAAAAAAATTCCAAAATCCGAATAAACGAAAATGCGAAACCTTTATCTAAATTCTTTTCAAAGGATACAATAAGTCTTATTATAAATACCTTCCCATCGTATAAAAAAAATATTTATATCTGTTATTATCAAACCAAATAGATGAAATCGTGATATTTACGATAGAGGAATTATTTTCACCATTTTTTTGTCTAAGTTTTTGAAAAAATATTTATAATTATATTTATAAAATCTGATAAACGAAAGGTTTATTAAAGACAATTAACAATCGTTAATATAGTGATATAATTTGAAAATTGCGGGGGTTGTAAATGATTATAAAGAAGCTTTGGATATTGAAGACATTGTAAAAGCCTTTGTAATCAAACAGCGAATATTTTATTTGCTCTCTTTAGAAAAAAAGAAGGATTTTGATATTGTTGAAGATTCAAAAAATATGACTTCACCAGCAAATGATGTTGAATATTCACAGACTACAAACAAAAAAAATGTACAAATTAAAAATGAAGACGAAATCAGCCCTGTTTTTAACGTTAGAGGGCTAATTTAAATTTATAATAATCATAGATTAAATATCTAATCATATCCGCCGATTTTTAGACTAGGATCACAAATTAAAATCCATTCTAGCACACTTTTACAGTGATATTTATTAATAGAAACTGGAAAGTCTGATACAAAATCTTCTACTGTTTGGAAATTGATTTTTCCAAGAATTCTTATTTCCTCTTTATCATATAATCTCAGTATATCAACAGCAAGTATGCCTCAAAAGCTTTCTACATCTTCAGGTATTGCATTTCTATTTATATCTCCGCTTGACCCAAATGCTATTATAAAAACAAAATATTACATTTTTTAAGGTGGGATTAATTATCATGCTTGTTAAAGATGTTATGACTAAAAATGTTATAACAATAGATAGTAATCTAACTATTCTTGATGCCTATAAAATGTACCGGGATAATAAGGTTGGTAGTTTAGTTGTAACGGATAGTAAGAAATGTATTGGAATTGTTACAGAACGCGATCTTATTGAAAAAGCAATAGATAAAGACCTGAAAACTACTTTAGTAAAAGATATAATGACGTCTAATATCAGGACGATTTCCCCATCAGACAATTTAGATACTGCTTCCGAAATAATGGAGAAATATAAAATTAAAAAACTTCCTGTTATTTATAATGATAATATTACAGGGATTATCACAATAAATGATATTGTTCATACTAAACCAGAAATGACTAAAAGATATATTGAGACATGGATTAAAACTCGATGGAAGTAATATATCTGTATATTTTATTATCAAGGGTTTATTTGTAAATGTAAGAATATATGATTTAAGAGGATGTGCAGGGAAAATAAATATGCTTGTCTGTGAAATAATGAATAAGAAACTGATAAGTATTGATAGTAATCAAACCATTCTTGATGCATTTAAGTTATATCGTGATACCAAAGTCGGTAGTTTAATTGTTATAGAAAATAATCAATTAGCAGGTATTATCACAGAACGTGACCTTATCGAAAAAACAATTGATAAAGATTTGAAAATTACTCTTGTTAAAGAAATTATGAGTTCAAAAGTAATTACAATATCTCCCTTGGCTAATTTAGAAACTGCTTTAAAAATTATGAAAAAGAATAGGGTAAAAAAATTACCAGTTCTTTCATCAAGTAAATTAAAGGGAATTATAACTATAACAGATATTGCTTATGCTCGGCCTGAACTTACTAAAAGATTTATAGAATCATGGATTAAGCCTAGATGGGAAGATTAATTTTATTTGCAAATTGGTAATTTTCTTTTAATGAGATTTAATAATTTAGTAAATTTATGAGATTTCAACTATAAAAAGTATAAATAAAAAAAGTTATAATTAAGGTGATATTTGTTGCGTTTATTAATATGTTATATAAATTAAATGATATATTGCTAAATTTATAATATTAATACAAAGATTTATATCTATATAAACGATGTTAGTATTTACCAAAGTTATTTTAGGGGGTAATATATGAACAAAATATTTGTAGTAATTGGAATAGTAGTACTATTTTTTGGAGCAAGTGTAATACCCACAATATCTGCCATTGACACGAAAAAGTCACCGGTTGGTACAGCAATGGCGAATGTTTGGCATGTTGATGATGATGGTAATGATTACCCTAATCCTGATTTTAATAATATTCAGGATGCCGTCGATGCTGCAAGTGGTGGTGACGAAATCAGAGTCTATGCAGGATTTTATCCTGAGAATGTAAATGTAGATAAGTCACTTGATTTAATCGGAGGATACAACGGAACATCAACAATTGATGGTGGTGCTAATGGAAATACTGTCAAATTATCTGCAGCTAGTTCAAGAATTGAGAAATTTACTATCCAGAACAGTGGAGATTATGAAGAAGGAAATGTGTATGATGCAGGACTTCACATCTTATCCAGTTTAAATTCAATAATTGGTAACAATATTATTGACAATCTGGGAGATGGAATTTTCATATCTAGTTCTGCTGGAAACCAAATAAAAGGTAATACAATATCAGATAATGCATACGATGGAATTGGTCTCTTTTCGATTGTTTCAGGTGGAAACACCATTTCTGGAAATACAATAGAAGATAACGGATATAATGGCATATATATGTTCAGAGGAAATGGTAACTTCATTTTAGAAAACACCATATCAGGTAACACGGAGAATGGAATTTATCTCTGGAGATCTAGGTTAAATACAATTGAAAAGAACTTTATCGGAAATAGTAGTAGTTATGGTATCTATTTTGAACTTCTCTGCATTGCTAATTCAATGAACTTTAACAATATATCTGGAAATACAAACCAAGGAATATTTTTAAAATTCCAATGTGATGGTAACTCATTTACCTGCAACAACTTTATGAATAATGACGATGTGAAAGCAACTTTCTACACACCGCATGTAGGCTTTTTATCCTGTTTCTTGAATGGTTGGAGAGAAAATTATTGGGATGATTATGATCCAATAATTCCAAATTGGTTGTATCTTATTTGGGGAAGATGGGGATTTATTCCTTGGCCGAACTTTGATCTATACCCAGTTCCTGATCCATGGGATTGGCCGCCAGAATAAAACATAACATTTGAATAATTTCAATATTTGCTATTATACTAATAAAACAAAAACTCTAGCGTATGCTATTTTGAAAAATCGCATTATTTATATTTACCAGCCTATTTTCTTTGGTTCAAATGTCCAATTTAAATAGATACACATCTGAAAAAGATCAATTAAGAGAGAATCTATTAAAATATACAAGAAAGGCATACGAATTAATTCCTAAAATTAAGAATCCCTATATTTTAGATGTTGGATGTGGCTCAGGGGTTCCAACAATTGAGCTTGCAAAGATATCAAATGGACATGTTACTGGAATAGATATTGATGAAAGTTTATTGGAAATTCTACAAAAAAAAATAAAAGATGAAGGATTAAATAACCATGTAAATTTAATTAACAAATCAATAACCGCAATAGATTTTTCAAAGGAAAGCTTTGATATTATTTGGACAGAGGGCGCTGCATTTGTTATTGGATTTGAGAATAGTATAAAGAACTGGCGCAAATACATAAAACCTAATGGATTTTTGGTACTTCATGATGATATTAAAGATAAAACAAAAAAACTTAGATTAATAGATAAGTATGGTTATATGCTTACCGCTCAATTTGATCTTCCATTTGAGATATGGTGGAATGAATATTATGCTCAATTAGAAAAACTTGTCTTAAAATATTGGAACAAGTTTCAAAATGACTCTGAGCTTAAAAAAGAAATTGAAAGTGACCAAAATCAGGTTAATATGTGTAAATCTACTCCAAAAGTAATAAGTTCATTTTATGTAATAATACAGAAGGTATAGATTGATAATAAATAATACAATTTTTTAAAAAAAAATAGAAATTAAGGAGAAATATTAGTTTATGGATATCCTCCAATCTTTAAGGTTGGGTCACCAAAAATTGTCCACACCTCTAAAGTCATCACACTAACATTATAAATTTTCCAATTTAGAGGAGTTAAATCCCAAGCCATTTCATCATCCATATATCTAACAATTGTTTCTTGCCAGATATCGCCAAGTATGCCCGTCCCTTCTGAATAAGCTTTATAAAAAGTCATGGTCAAATGTCCAATAACTGTTTTTGTACATAAGGTACTTGGGATAATATATGACGGATTTGTATTAGCAATACAAGCAACTGCCCCCCCATTTTCATATTTCATAAATTCCCATGCCAGAGGTGAAGAAATATAATCAAAATCTCCACATGAACAAGCAGAAAAAACAACAACTGGAAGTTTTTCTTCATTTGTGAGATTATGAATCTCATCTAATGTGTAACCTGAAGGATAGGGAAATCTTAGACGCATCTGAGAACAGAATGGTAAATGGCTCCAAACCTTGTCAGGATTACCGTGACCTGAGAATAAAACAAAACCTGCACCCTCATTTATTGCATCATTCATATTCTTATTTGTTAAGAATTTTATATTTGGTTTAAAAAAACCAGTTGCGTATATTTTAATTGCTTGAAAATCAGACAAGATTTTACTGATTTTATTTCCTATATATTCTCCCTCGAAAGCAATAAAACCAATTTTCAATCCAAAAAACGGATAGATAAATTCCAAAAATGATGGTTGTGTATCTCCTCCAAATAAAACAATGCGTTTGAACCAGTCTGCATTATAGGTATTTTCCTCATAATTTATGATTTTATCTATAACAATCTGTAATTCCGATATATCGTTACAAGGAATTCTACCAATACATACGTCTGGATAAAGATCTACTTCATCAATCATAAGAGAAGCGTTCACCTCGCCAAAAATGTCATTTTCATTTGAATCCCAACTGCAAAAACTCCCGTTTTTATTATAAATATCTGCAAAATAAAGATCACATATAAAAAGATTATAATGTTGCCCATATACATTTTCTACAAATCTTACAGGCATTGCTCCTTTTCCACCAACAAGCATAACATATCCTATCCCCCAACTTTCTTTTGCGTTCTTAATGAAATATTTAATCTTTTCAGCATCATCTCTTCCTTGAACTGAGAAATAGACGCTATTATAGATGTCGTTAAGTGTAATTATTTTTGTTTCAATTTCATGATTTTCTTTATGATCTCTTAATCGTTCTAATTCAGATGAGAAATTGTCAGGGGAAATTATTATAAAATCATAATAATCATCTTTCTGGTTAGCTTCTTCTTTTATCCAGAAATTTGCATCAGCAAACTTGGTAGATGCAATAAAAACTGCTTGGGTTGATGATGCAAAAAGTATGATACCAATAAAAATTGGTATTAATTTTTTCATGCAAGGTTTTCCTCCCTAAATAAAAATAATGTGTTCATTATATTTATTTATTTCGAGTCATTTATTGGAGAAAATTGTTCTTAATTGGTTTTTTTGGTAATGTCCTTATTAAGAATAGTTAATTTTATAATAAAAAAATTCATGCCAA
>CAZHIY010000114.1:0-6830 GCA_964533085.1 uncultured Thermoplasmatales archaeon
TTTACCACTATATTTTTTAGAAAAAGGCGTCTCACCTGAATTAATAACACTTGTTATTGGTATAGGTGCCATTCCTATGATAGTTAAATTTTTTTGGGGGGGAATAGTTGATTATTTTATCAAAATGGGGAGAAGACGATTTATACTGATTGGAGGTCTATTAGCTGCAATAAGTCTTTTTTTACTTACATTTATAGATCCAGGTATCGCACTCATTCCTTTCGCAATCTTTGTATTTATTAGTTGGTGCGGAGTTGGATTCCTGGATGTTTCCTCTGATGCCTTGGCAATTGAAATTTCAAGTGAAAAAGAACGAGGGAAAATAAACGGTTCAATGTTTTTTGGTCAAAATAGCGGTATGACCATTGGTGCTATTTTTTTCCCAATTCTAGCACATACTCTAGGTTACAACTCAGTCTTTATAGCAGCTGGATTTCTAGTACTAATAATAATTATTTTCCCATTGGTAATTAAAGAGAAAAAAATTGTGAAAAAACGTGAAAAAATGACCCCGCTTCTTATTAAAGAGTTTAAGAAAAAATCAACACAACTAATAGCAATTCTTTCACCGATTATTGCTGCTAGTGGTGGACTATTAATATTGGCTGCACCACTATATATGAGTATAGAGCTCAATTTAGATGAAGTTCAAATAGGTCTGATTATAGCAATATATACTATTTCTGCATCATTTGGTTCATTGATTGGTGGAGTATTATCTGATAGATGCGGAAGAAAAAACATATTGTATCTATTATTGGGCATCAGTATTTTCTTCGTAGCTTCATTAATTTTTACCAACAATTGGAATAATTTTACGATTCTTTTTTCAACAATTGGATTTCTGCAAGGTGGTTATACAGCTGCATATTTAGCATTGTTCATGGATATTACAAATCCAAAAGTTGGTGCAACCCAGTTTTCTATTTTGACAGGACTTGGAAATCTTGGCACAATAGGAACAGGTGCTATTAGTGGAACTTTACTTGTTATGTTCGGATCGGGTCGTTTATTTCTATATGCTGCATGGGTTATTGGTCCGGCTTTAATAATATTAAATTTTGTAAGATTTGAAAAGAAAAAGATCAAGATATAATTTTGGTATTTTATTTTAACAAATCATATCTTAGCATTCCATTTATAACAAGCTCAATTTTTGAACCATCTTCATAAACAAGTTTTAAAGATTTTCCTTCAATAGGACACCCTTTGGCATAAACGATATCTAAATGGGTATCACTTTGTACCTTTCCACCAAAATGTGTACTAGTTCCATATGCAATATGTAATCCAACTTTTTCATCTTCAAGAACATTTCCTGTAACTATAGCCTTTGGATTGCAGCCAATCCCTAATTCAGCAATATTTCTACGGGAATCATTTTCTGAATAAAACTTTCTTGCTTCATCTGCCATTGGACCTTTACCAATAATATTAACTATCTTATTATTTTTAACAGCATAATTTAAAAGTACACCTTTATAACTTACTGGCCAAATACCTTCAGTTTTACTATCGCCAAATTCATTAATTTCTTCACATGATGCTTCATACGGTGCAATAAAACCCTCACCGCTTGGAAAATTTATGTACTGACCTGTTTTAGTACAATCACCTTCATCTGAATAACCAAAACGATTTCTTAAATCAACGAAAAGAAAGTCACCAGAAGAGAAAACAATTTCTGCACCAATAGCCTTTGTAAGTATATTTTTTATTGAAATCGCATACTTTTTAACTTCTGGGTAGTTTGCCTTAAAAACTCCATCTTCCATTCTTTTTTCAGGATGCAAGCCGGCTGCTCGTGTAATACTATTTTTTGCTTTACATATTTTAATAAGAGATGAAGATATTGAAAATTCCATAAAGACTATGGCCAGATTATATTTACTTATTTCATCAATTATTTCTTGAGAAAGTTGAGTATTATGAAGTCCCGGAGAGTTATATTTTAAGATATCAACTAAAAATCCTTCATTAGATCCCATTTCTTTAAAAGTATCATACCATTCATTTGCCATTTGTCTACTTTCTTTCCATCCGTCATTATCCTTAATATCATCATGTGGAATATCATAAAAAATCAAAACTTTTTCACCAGGTTTTGGAGCAAAAACATCCTTAATCATCTTCATCCTTTCTTCTTTTTGCATTTTTTCACCTATAATTCTAATTATAAAAAATGGTAATAGGATAATAATTTAATTTTATTATCATTTAGAAAAAATTCCATTTTTCCTACAAAAATAAACAAAATTGCCCGATTTTGGAATTTTGTAGGAATTTCTTGAACTAGGGCTTTATGTTCATATCTAGTATTGATTATTTTGGGGTAAATGAAATGAAAGTACCAAATGAATCAGGCGAGGTTGGTATTAAACAAATCAATCCTAACACCTGCATATTCAGCTGTATTCCCAGGTGCGAAAAAGATATAAGACCTATCAAAAGGTTGAAATCCAAAATGCTACTTAATGGACTTGGGAAAGGCTTAGATGATTCCATATCAATTGAAAATGCTTGCACAACTAGAGAAATTAATCTAGAAAGCATTTTACTAAAAGAAAAACATCTTATAGAACGTGACAGAATATCTAGAAATTTACCAATTCAAAGTATTCTTGCTAGTAATTACTTAAATTCCTCTGAGCCATATACCCTTAACCTGGTTTCTAAAGATAATTTTAGAGAAATACTGAATATTGCACGTCTTTTTCCAGGAAATTTAACTAGTTTTTTAGGATTTGAGTGTCGATTAGGATCACCTGATGCTCGTGCTGATTGGGCATTTGCAATCTCTGGTTTAAATGGTGATCGTTTCGTTCTTGAAAATCTGCTAAAAGATGGATATTTACCAGGACAGCTACTCGTTCAAAACGAGTGGCGTCAAATCAAAGACTTTGCAAAGGCTTGGGCGAATTCTGAGTCTATTTTGAATGATAAGGTACAATGTTTCTGGCTAGAATTTGATATGCCAAGAGATAACCCAGACATCCCAATTCCTTGTGTGTTTTTTGGTCCTACAAAGTTACCAAAAGGTATTTCAGCAAATGATTATAATAATTATGAATGGCTTACAAAGATGGCCTTACCAATATTAAGAGGGCAACCTTTATCTAAAGCTATTGAAACAAATCTTAAGAACTGTGTTGAACAAATGCCTAAAAATGCTACTCTTTTTCAGATAGGTACACTTCTATCAAGATCTATAAATGGTATTAGACTCTACATTAATAAATTGCAACCAAAAGAGGTTATTCCTTATCTTAACTCAATTGGATGGTTTGATGAAACAGGGGAATTTACTAAGCTTATAAAAGATATTAAAGATATGGCTGACCGATTTGTGGTAAGTTTTGATGTAAATGAAGATGGAATTGGTCCTAGAATTGGGATAGAACTATCATTTGCTTCAAAAACCTTTCAAAAAGAAACTAGGTGGGCTAGATTATTAGATTATCTTGTTGGCAAAAATCTTTGTCTATCAGAAAAAAGAGAAGCCTTACTTAACTATCAGGGTTCAGAGGAGGAATTTACTGATTCAATAATAGAACCTCTTAAGGCGGCTTCAGGTAATCTTAAAAAAATCTTCACTAGTACAATTGTAAGATACATAAGTCATATAAAAATCGTATATCAACCAGGTGAGTTGTTAGAAGCAAAAGCGTACCCTGCGGTTAGACTCTTTGAGAAATCAAATGACTTTTAGATTTAATAGAGGGGATACTAATAGAAATGAAGTTTGCGATATTGGGGCATCTTATTGATGAAAATCACTTAGGAAGATTACCAAGGTCATGGATTCATGAGAATCTAATTGTATCACAAGAATATATCCTTAATGAAACTAAAGGATATATCCTTGGCATAATGTTAACTGCTAAGCAAATGATGAGCTATCCAAAGGAAGTTGTAAGAAAGAAAATTTTAGAAGCTGTACTTTTTGCCCAGAATAAATTGGATGTAGATATAATTCAGCTTGGTGCATTAATAACATCTGTTACAACCGGAGGGAGATGGCTTACTGAGCAAAAAAAATACACAGGTTTTGTAAATCATGGTGATAGCTATACAGCTGCAGTAACCTGCCAAGTAGTTGAAAAAGCTTTAAAGCTATTTAAAAAGAAATCTTCTGAATTAATTCTCGCTATCGTCGGCGCTTACGGTGTTATAGGAGAAGCAGTATCAAAGATTCAGGTACAAAAATTTAACCATACAATATTAATTGGGCGAAGAGAAGAAAAACTTGAAGAACTCACAACAAAATTAAAAGGTAATTTCGAAACCACAACAGATTTAAAAACAAAGGATGCAGACATGGTTATTACTGCAACAAGTCATCCGACAGCACTTTTAGAATCTAATCATTTAAAAGAAGATGCAATAGTGGTGGATGTTTCTCAACCTCCAAATCTTTCACAGAACTTATGTCAAAAGCGACCTGATATCTGTAGAATTGATGGAGGATATGTCGATTATCCCAACAAATACAGTTTTTCAATTCCTGGATTACCTGCAGGAAAATGTTACTCATGCATGGCTGAAGTGATAATGCAGGCTATGGATAAAAATCGTGAAAATCATGTAGGATCTATTGATTTGGAATATCTACGAAAAACCGAGATATGGGGAGAAAAATATGGTTTTACCTTAAATGAATTAACGAATTTTGGTATTCATATTGATTTTAGGAGGTAAATTTTGGATTATAAGAATAATATTGATATTGACAAAATAATTAACAAAGGTATTGGTTATCTTATTGGAAACCAGGATAAAAATGGTTCAATAAGATTGGATAAAGATTCAAGATGGGATGTCTGGGAGACAGCTAATGCAATTTTAGCAATAAATTCAGTCGATAAAAATAAAAAATTGTTTCTTGATAAATCTGTAAATTTTTTATCAAATATTCAAAGAGATGATGGATCATTTTATCACACAACATCATTTAAAAAAGATGAATATTGTATGGAAACTACATCAGTATGCATTTTAGCTTTATATTCCGCAAAAAAAGATGTGCGTAAAGGTATTGAATTTATACTTGATAAACAAAATCCAGATGGGTCTTGGGAAATAGGAACACCTGAAATTCTAAACCGGAGATTTTGGCCGTCTATAACTGGTTTTGTAATTAACACATTGTTACAATTAGAAATATCTTCTGATAAAATATCAAAAGGAATTGAATTTCTTATTAAAAAGCAGCAAGAAGATGGAAGTTGGGGAAGCAACTGGGTATATTATGACACACCGTATTATCCAATACATATAATTCTATTAGCTTTTAAACTGTATAAATTGAATGAAAGTATGAATTATAAAAAAGCAATAAAATATATACTAGAAAAACAAAATAAAGATGGTTCTTGGAGTTTGCAAACCACTGAAAAACCTAGACCTTCAAAAACTCTCCGAACAGCATTAGCCTTAAATTCTTTGCTGATTTATCCTGAAAAATCCTATATAGAATCAATAGAAAATGGATTTAGATGGATATTAAGAGAACAAAAATCTGATGGACATTGGGATGGAGGGTACTTTGTTAATTGGCCTGGTAAAAAAGAAGATATTTATACAACATCCATGGTTATCCGTGCTTTAAAAAATTATCAAACAAAATATCTTAGTTAAATAATATTAATTATGTTTGTTAGACCCAAATACTGATGTATTGAAGGACATGTTTGCATAAGTAATATTCTTTGACGGTGAGTATGTACCTTCGCCTGCACTAAAAAACATAATAAAAGGTTTTTCAGAGAAATATTCAGTTATTTCTTCTTTCAAAATATTTATTTTATAACCCAACGTTTCACAAATTGTAATACATGTTGAACTCAATCCAAATTCTGGTTTTATTTTATTAAAAGTTCTAAGATTATTTTTCATGGCTTCTATCAAATTAATACCACTAACTGTAAGTATCGTAACTTCACCTTCGTCAATTAAACAAGGTATCAGAATTGAATCTTTAAGTATAAAATTCACAACAGCAGGTACATCCCGATTATGTCTCTTTACAGATATTGGGTAATATAGAATAACATGCGCCATTGTTTTTTCATTTAAAAATCCTTCAGGCCAATCTAATAATCTTAATAGTTCTGGAACTGCAGGTTTATTATTAATTTCATGAATAATGTGTTTATTTTTACTTAGTTTTGTTATCTTAAATTTAATATCTGTATCTTTCATACCATGTGTTGTGGTAACATCGAGATCCAGATCAATAGCAATTCCCAAACTGACTAAGGTGTTTGTATATACTTTATCATTAAAAAATTGATAATTACCAAGTGCTTTATAATCATCCATACATGTTCCTAAAATCATGTTATAATCAGGTAAATCTTTTACTATTTCTTCAAAAATTTCATCTTCCCTTCCCAATCCTTTTTGAGCTAAAAATTGTGATATGCCAAATGCTTGCATGGCAAACTTACTGAATAATCCAGATTTTATTATTTTTTTTCGGCCTAATCCGGGCATACTTGGTATTTCTGGGCCAGAAACTAGATTAAGTAAAAATTTATTTTTATATGTAGATCCTTTTAAACCATCTTCAATCATATATACACTTTGTTTTGCAGCTTTTTTTGGGGATCTCTTAGTGTTTTTTCCAAGTCCCAAAATTACATCCATATTAGGATAAGAAACAGCTAATGCACTAGCACCTCTTGTATAACAGCCATAATTATTTATAAAACCTACAACGGTCCCACCAACCAAAGGTGTTCCTTTGGGCAATACATCCCAAACGCCATTTAGAAATTCTTCAAAACCACCATGATCTCTATAGTGAATTGTTGAAAATAATAGGAAAA
>CAZHIY010000115.1:0-6819 GCA_964533085.1 uncultured Thermoplasmatales archaeon
CATAATCAGAATACTCTCCAATAAAATCCATAGAAACAAGTTCAACATCATCAATATACCAATAGTTAAAATAATATGGATTTCCTTTTACCCAGAATCCGATATATGTTGTTTCAGAAACAACTTCAATAGGTACATCAACCTCATAACCACCAGATGAACTTGGTTCTTCACTCCAAGCCGTATACCAGGTATCACTATCAGTACTATATCCAGCTTCAATTGAATACATTCCTTGTCCAGAATAATGGTTGATATATGTTTTGAATCTAAGTCTTAATTTGGAATATTCTGATGTATCAATTGCATAAGAGTAAAAAACATATCCTTGCCTGCAATACTCATATGGAATAAATGCTTCAGGAGAAGATCCTCCCGAATACGTTGAATATGATTTCCTCCAACCATACTCAGGATCATATTCATTATGCTCATCATACCAACCCGGGGGAGGAACTGTGTTCCAAGAATCTTCGTATAAAAGGGTTTCATTAACAATATATTCACCAATTGTTATATCAATTGGAATACAACACTCAGGATATTGTCCAACATTTCTGATTGTTGCTATTACCGGGAAAGTTTGTCCAGGAAGTGCTCTTTCTTCATGTGAAGAGTCGATACTCAAAACTTCAATGTCATGCATCCATGGAAACCATAAGTCAATGTTTTTCCATTTACCATCATTTTTTGGATTTTGATCTCCATCAAGAATTACGAATGCATAAACAAGATATTCCTTCCATGTATTTTCTGCTGACTCATTCTGCCAATCACTGGGTGTCCATTCTGGAAATTCAATTTGAGCTACTTCACCAGGTCCAAGTGTGATATCTTCAACAAGTTCTGCATATTCAACTACATTAATACATGATTCAAGTTTAACATCATCTAAAAATAAATAATTAAAATAGTAATAATATCCAAATGGTTCCCATTTTATCTGAAGAGCTTCTCCAAATGGTTCACCAAAACCATAAATACCAATTTCATACAATTCACCATCTTGGTTTTCACCAACAGGATTATCCCAAGGCGTTACATCTTTCCAAGGACTAGTTTCATTCATTCTATACTTGACATAAATACTGGTATATTGTGGATAGTAATAATTTCCTGTCCATCTAAATCTTAAATTACATTGATAATATTCACTAGCATTTATAGGTTTAGTAGTAATTGAATAATCATCAGATTCACATGATGTATTAAAACATGCATAACCATTATCACCATCCCAGCATTGTTCCCAGCAATCTGTCTCCCATCCTTCTGGAGGAAAGTCACCTGAGAAGTTTTCATCCATTAAGATGTTTCCAGTAGTATTATAATTTATTTGCATTTGCGCATCAAATGTTTCTGTGTTGTTTCCTGTGTTTTTCACTGTTATTTGCATATTCATATCAGGTTCTGCACGACCAGTTTCTGGTAAATCTATACTTTTAAGTGATATATCATGCTCGGTCCAAAAACAACATTGATCGAACATAGATGCAGTTATTTGAGCGCCATTTTCAAAATTACCAATTAATTCACATTGTCCTGTTTTCTTATCACATTCATATAATTGTCCAGTGGTTGTATAAGCTGTTAAATATAATGTATCTGATTCTCTATGAAAATCACCATCTTGAGCATAGTTAATATCAATTCCTAGATTACCAATTTCTGTTGCTTCACCAGTTTCTGTGTCAATTGTCCAAAGTGAATCTCTTCCAAGATCCCAACCATATAGTACTCCATATCTATCAAATGACATACCAATCATATATGAAACATCATTACCAAAAGCACCTATCATTTCTTGCTCACCAGTATCAGGGTCAATTTCGTATAAATAGTCATCATCTGAACAACTATACATCCTATTATTTGTCGGATCGTATGCCAGACCATTCATACTTACTCCTCCACCACCAATAAACCACATATCACCTGAATATAGATCTATGCCATACAAAACTCCGTCACCATATTGTACTGCATACCAAATTTCATCACAACCATATGTACCTCCTGAAAGAAAATCTCCGGATATTGTATCTCCAAGCTCTTCAATTGTTCCAGGATCACAGGTATCAAAAAATATTGTTTTTTCAGGACCCGGTTCTACATTATAACCATACATAGTTTTACAATCATTATTTAGTTCTTTTGATAAATCACTTGTTTGTATTATAGATTTAATCGGGTAATTATTATTTCTTGGTGCTAATCCATCTGAAATTATTTTATCCAATTTGTTATCTTCAATATTTTTTACTTCGTTTATTTTATCCTGTGTAACATTGACTGAAATTGTACTACCAGAAATAAGAGTTACTATAATTAGAAAGACTATAACAATTTTTATTATTTGTGTCAATTTTTTTCTTTTTAAAATCCGACCTTTCTTCATTTTATCCTCCCTTAATAAAATCCTTTAATATAATTATAATATAAAACCTGATATTTAAAGGTATACTTAACATAATGTTACAAATGTTACACTACATCAATACATTAATTCAATATATTGTCATCGATAATTACTATTTAATTTCATATACGTTTTATTTATCTTATAAATGGAAGCTGTAAAATATGCTTATTACTGATAGGTATTTGTTGGTATTTTAGATAATTATGTGAACTGGTTCTTGGGTCTATTATTTCATCAGAGTTAAAAAGACCTGCTTTATCATAAGCAGTTGCTTTAAAAATAGCTTTTGGTAAAGGATTATACTTAATGGTCCACTTATATTCTGGTCCTGGTCCAGTAACAGTTTCTTGTAGTTCATTGTTTAAGTAGAACTCGACACGATCCATACCGCTCATTACATCAGTTGCTATTGCAGTAAAGGTAAACTTCCAACCTTGCAGTTTGTTACCGCCGACTTCATAGGCTAAATCTACTTCTGGTACAGTTTTGTCGATATCAATTGTAAATGATTTCTTTGGTGTTTCAACATTACCAACCCAATCAATAGCCCAATATTCAACAAGAATATCATCACCATCCTCAATAATTTCAAAACTGCCATAGCTTCCATTAATAACTTGTTCAGATCCACCATTGATTATGTATCTGATTTCTTTTACTCCAGAAGATACGCTGTTTGACCATGGATCATTTGCATTAAGTGTTACCTGGACATCTGAGATATACCATCCATTTAAACCATCAGGATAGGGTGGATCAAGCATTGGTGGATAATCTGATATTGGTTCTGTGTCATCAACTGCAATACTCCACCGTTCTTGATTATTACCTTCTTTATCATCAGGAATAGCAGGTAAATTAAGAAATAAACCATAGCGACCTTCATTAGTAAAATTAAAATCAACAAATTCCAGGAATTCTGTTCCACCAAGTGGTACTAGTAAATCAATATTACTTATTTCATCAGAATATACTTTCGTTCCATTTTCAGGATCAGTAATATATTCCCATATCTCAGCATAACAAGTAAGATTTTCTTTTGGAAAAGTTCCATAATTTTTAACAATAACATCAATATCATTAATACCAGGTTTGATATATGCTTTTGCCCAAGGAGAATAACCTCTTTTCCAATACCAATTTAGCTCCCAGGCTAGATCAAACTCTTCTCCCCATATATTTTTTGAACTTGTCCATCTTGGATGCCCCCAATATGGAAGATCAACCATAGCCATACATCCCTTTGATTCTGCTGTTAAAATATATGCTATATCATCAATTATTCCAACTGGTTGAATACAAATGTACCATTTGCCAGGTGGAATAATAATGGGCTCATCTAAAAAAAATTCAGCTATTACTTCTGGTCTACCAAAATAGTAATCACCAGTATTATATTCATCAAATGTATAAGCTTCTATAAAAAAACCTTCCTCCGGATATTCATCCAAAGAGGGATTGCATTCACCGGTTTCTTCAAAAATGTATACGTATATATTTTGCAGGTTACTTGAAAAACCGCTATCCCATATGTAATGGACTTTTCCCGTAAAAATGACCCAAGCTTCTGAACATTCAAAGTCATCAATAAGTAAATTTGAGTATCCTTTATAAATAGAACCAGGTAGAGCATATCTTCCATCAGGATCACCATTATCCCATAAAGCGTAATAACTTTGATATGGATTCCCACCGGTAGGTGAAATAATTTCATCTATTCCTACATCATGCCAAAATTCAAGTGTGAATTGCTCAGTTAAAATGTTATTAGCTGGATTTTCGTCATTGTCAATTTCAATAGAACTTGCTATAATGTAATCTTTGTTTCCAGTTATTTCATATTGTAAAAATTCTGGTGTCCAATCCTCAAATTCAATAATTACTTCCTCCCCAGGAGATATATTAGATTCTATATATCCTGTATCTGAATATTCTTCATCAATGTTCATTACTACTAATTCTACATCATCAATATACCAATAATTAAAGTAGTGGGGATCTCCTTTCCACCAGAATCCAATATAAGTAGTTACAGATTCACCTAAAATAGGAATTTCAACATTATATCTTCTACTAAAGCTGGGTTTTTCATGCCATACTGTGTACCAATTTTCACTATCAGTACTATACCCTGCTTCCAGTGTATAGAGTCCTTGCTCAGCGTAGTGATCTATATATGATTTAAATCGAAGACTTAGTAAGTAATAATCAGATGTGTCAATTGCATAAGAATAAAAATAATGATCTTCTTGGGCTTTATCATATGAAAGACAAGCTTCAGGAGATGAACCTCCAGAGTTTGAGGTATAAGATTTTTCCCAGCCATATTGAGGGTCGAAATCTTTATGCTCATCATGCCAACCTTCAGGAGGAACATTACTCCAGTTTTTTTCAGATAGAAAAGTATCTAATATCAATGGTTCACCAATACTAATATTAACGGATATGCAGCCTTCATCATATTGTCCAACATTTTTTATTGTAGCATTAACAGGATAGGTTTTTCCAGGTCCGTTTTTATTGGGGGAATTTATGCTTTTTATTCCAATATCATGAAACCATGGAAAATAAAGCTCAAACCATTTCTCTTTTTCATCATTTCCAGGATTTTGATCGCCACTACAATCAACTTTTGCATTAACTATATATTTTATCCATGTATTTTCACATGATTCATTCTGCCAATCATCAGGATTCCATTTTGGAAAGTCAATTTTTTTTGTTTCCCCTACCTGAAGTATTGTGTCATCAATTTGTTCACTATATTCTACAATACTATTACAACCCTCAAATGTAACATTATCAAGCCACAAATAATTAAAGTAATAGTAATAACCAATATACTCCCATTTTATCTGGAATTCTTCTCCTAATGGTTCATCAAAACTATAACAGCCAATATCATACAGTTCTCCATTTTGGTTTTCACCAACCGGATTTTCCCAAGGTGTTACATCTTTCCAAGGCCAAGAAGAATTCTTTCTAATTTTAACATAAACAGAACAATATTGGGGGTACTCAAAATCGGCTGCCCATCTGAATTTTAAATTAATGATTTTAAAACCAGTACAATTAATTTTGCAGGATTGAATATAGTTATCATAATACTGTCCCCCAGTATATTGATCAATATTGTAAACTCTTGCTTCTGGTGCATTCCCTCCTGAATTGTTTGTATTAACGTGTGTCCAAAAATCTGTTTCCCATCCTTCTGGTGGAAATTCATCATCAAAATATTCTTCCATTAAAATTCGTTCGGGTTTTATTTTCATTATCTTCATATGTGTGTCAAAATGCTCTGTGTTATTTCCAACGTTTTTAACAGTTACTTGCATTTTCATATCAGGCGCAGCTGAACCGGTTATTGGGTAATTAATAGTTCTTAGTGCTATATCACGTTCTGTACAAAGGCAAGGATTTAAAAAATATGAAGCAGTAATTTCAGCACCATCTTCAAAATCACCAATTAAAGTACACTGTCCAGTTTCTTTATCACATGCGTACAATTGCCCTTTAGTTGTATATGCAGTTAAATATAATTGACAAGAGTCTCTATGAAAATCACCATCCTGAGCATAATTAAGATCAATACCAAGAGGACCAATCTCGGTTGCCTCACCAGTTTCTTTATTAATTGTCCAAAGACTATCTGTTCCAAGATCCCAACCATATAATATGCCATCTGTATCACAAGACATACCAATCATATATTCGACACCATTACCAAATGGGCCAATTTGATCCTGCTCGCCTGTATCAATATCTATTTCAAAAAGAAAATTATCATCACCACCCCCATATAATTTATCATTGGTCGGATCGATTGCTAAACTGTTTATGTTCTCACCTCCTCCTCCGATAAGAGTCATTTCACCAGTATAATGGTCTATTTCCCATAACTTACCACTTCCATATTCACAACCAACAAAAATATAATTGCAACATGTAGAAGTAGCACAAGCAATAAAATCATCTGATTGACTTGGAGCGATTTCTTCTATTGCCCCAGGATCACAAACATCAAAAAAAATAATACTTTCTGGTTCAGAATCAGCTCTATATCCAAACATTTCCTGACAATCAATTGGAGATGGTGCAACAAAAGGAATAGAATTTACATCTGATACTTTTAGTATAACGCTTTTACTATGTGGTGCTAAACCATTCGAAATTTTTTCATCTACTCTTTCAATATTAATTTCATTAGTTTTTGATATTTTGCTAAGTGTTAATGAAATCGTACTATTAGAAATAAGAAATATGGCAACTAAATAAATTGTTAAAATTGAAGTAATTTTCATTAATTTTTTTCTTTTTAAACTCCTCCCTTTTCTCATATTATCCTCTCCTAAATATATGATTGTTAGTAATAATAATAATTATTTAAGATTTAAATC
>CAZHIY010000116.1:0-6813 GCA_964533085.1 uncultured Thermoplasmatales archaeon
TCAACCTATTTTTCATTCTCGTGGGTGTCCTGAAAGGTCATGTACGTTTTTTTTTTAAGAATTACATTTCAAAACAACCGATTAATTTATTAACGAAATTAATATACTTTTATCTGAAAATAGAGCGGATGGGATGCAAAGTGATAATTTAAATGCTTTTTCAAGAGATACTAGAAGGCCTTTGGTCATAAGATCTCTGAGAAGAAGTAATGTAAGAAAAAAAATCGCTGATTATCTATTCGAAATATGTCCAAATGGCAGCTACACCTCTGAAATTGCATATAATATTAAAACAACTCCAACAAATGTAATAGGTGCGATAAGAGGAATGGGGTCAAGATATAAAGCGGAAGAATCACTTATTTCTTTAGAGATTGTTGAGCAAGTAAAAAATAATTCCAATATTAAACTCTATAAACTTACTGACTTTGGTAAGGAAATAGTGGGATCTCTCAAAATTTAGTGATATGTTTTTTAAATTTCTCTACCTTGTCTGTTTAACTCAATCATTGTTGTAATTTGACTTTCTTCGACTTGATCCATATTACCATCTTCATATTGTACAATTAGCCACCTACTTGGAGCAGGATATGTGTTTACAACTCTTGCTTTTCTTTTTGGTATATTTGGTTCAAGAGGATTTTTCACAAAAACTTCAATACCTCTTCTTATTCCCCTATCCTTTAAGATGTGTTACCCCTCCATATAAAAAAATATATTATAATTTACTATATAAAAGTATTTGAAAAAATTGAATATGGCGAAATTTAAATATATACTAGTCTATTCCAATAAATGTAGGGATGATGAATGCCTCATTTTGAAAACTCTGAAGTTGTTAGACATATTCTACAAACATTAATAAGAATTTCAAGTAGAAAAACGACTAAGGGGAATGTTGTTTCAGCGATGGATGAACTTATAAAAAAATTGCAAGATAAATACGATTTTCTCAAGCATGTCGAGATTAAGGATATACGTTTTATAGAAACGGATGAACCTGTTTCTGTAATGCCTGATATTGATGATGTTAAATCAAATGATGTTGGAAAAGCTCTCTATGATATTATAAAAACGATGAATTCTAGTCTAGGTAAAGAGGCTGGTTATTTTTTTATTAAAGAGTTAAAAAATAATATCCGAGAGGATTATTATTCTACGGTTGAAGAGATGGGTTTAGATTTTGGTATTATGCAGTTGGAATTTGAAATAAACGAGATAACAAAAAAATTGTAGTCGAATTTTTTTTTTGTATTATGCATCTCTTGTTTTATATTTCTTTCAAAATTGTTAACTAATCTATTAAATTATATTTTATCTATTATTTTCATATACCTGCATATACAACTGCTTATCCACCTGCTAATAAAGTATATAAACATTTCAGATATTAAAAGGGATTGCACTCTAAAAGTTGTTTAATTTGCAACACATAGGAGGGATGTGAAGTAGATGGGAAAGGACATAATAATAAATAGAATATTTAGGGATATTGATAAAGGAAGCATCGGAATTGGCGCGATGATTGTTTTTATTGCAATGGTTCTTGTCGCAGGTATTGCTGCTTCTGTTTTGATTCAAACGAGTACTACTCTTGAATCTCAAGCATTGGCAACAGGACGTGAAACTACTGCAGAGGTATCTAGTGGAATTGCTGTTGTCAGTATTGAAGGCAATAACAGTTCGGGTTCAATTCAGCATCTAGCTATAGCGATAAGAACCAGAGGCGGATCTGATGATATTGACCTTGCTCAAACCATTATTGAGCTTTCTAACTCCTCAATTAAAAGTTTCCTGACTTACGATGACACAACTTGTATATTAGCAGATAATGTTAATGGGGCAATATTTGAAGATACATATTATCCAACAAGTGCAACTTCCTTTACTATAATTGTTTTAGAAGATGCGGATAATTCTTGTAGTTCGCCGAGTAGCGCGGTAATTAACTCTGGAGATTATGTAATTCTTGGTGTTAATACAAATCTGTGTTTTGGTGGTTTAAGTCCGAGAGAGGACATATGGGGATTGATTATGCCAGAGGAAGGATCACCTGGTGTAATTAACTTCAGATGCCCAGCATCATTTACACAGAATGTTCTTGAATTGCAATGAGGAGGATGATAAAGGATGAGAAATTTATTAATAACTTTTAAGAAAAATGATATTGGATCAATTGGAATTGGCGCGATGATTGTTTTTATTGCTATGGTTCTTGTCGCGGGTATTGCTGCTTCTGTTTTGATACAAACAAGTACTACTCTTGAATCTCAGGCAATGGCTACTGGTCGTGAAACCACATATGAAGTTGCTGGTGGTATTGCAGTCTTTGATATTGAGGGACATGTTACTACAGATATTGATGCTATAGCTATTACTGTGCGTACAAGAGCGGGCTCTCCAAATATTGATCTCAATGAAACTATTATTTTACTTACTGATGGTACAGCAAAAACATTATTGATGTATGATTATGGTACTGCAAGTCATTACAACGATACTGTTGACACATCTGATGGTGATGTTTTTGGTTTCGATTATGGTACTCTAACAAATGAGCAATTTGGAATATTGGTACTTGAAGATGCTGATGGTTCAGTACAACAATATGCCCCTGTTATAAATACAGGTGACAAGGTAATGTTATTTATTAACACTATTGCTTGCTTTGGAGGCACTGGTATTCTAGAGCGATCAGATGTTTATGGATTTATTTACCCCGAACATGGATCTCCTGGTGTGATTTCATTCCGAACACCAGCATCGTATCCTGATACCATTTATGACCTACAATGAGGAGGATGATAAGTGATGAGAAATTTATATAAAATCCCAAAAAGGAAGGAGCTTGGATCAATTGGAATTGGCGCGATGATTGTTTTTATTGCAATGGTTCTTGTCGCAGGTATTGCTGCTTCTGTTTTGATACAAACAAGTACCAAATTAGAAAGCCAGGCAATGGCAACTGGTCGTCAAACTGCAGATGAGGTTTCCAGTGGTATCGCGGTTTATGATGTGGTAGGATATGCAGATACATCAATTGATGGTGATCTTTCAAAGATGGCAATAGGGATTAGAGCAAGAGCTGGAACAGATAGTATTGATCTTAGTCAAGCCTATGTAGAGTTAGCAGATGAAAATAAAAATGTCATCTTAAATTATTCAAACTCTTATTATGCTGAGCCTGATGGACTAAATGATATCTTTAATTCAACTGCTTTTCCAAATGCTACAGCGATTGTCTCACAGTTTGGTATTCTTGTTGTAGAAGATGCAGATGACTCTCTAAAACAAGCTACGCCTGTGATGAATAGAGGGGACAAAGTATATATTTGTATTAATGTAACTGGTACACATAATGATATAGCTGAAAGAGTTGAGGTTTTTGGGTATGTAGTTCCTGAATTAGGTTCACCTGGTGTAATATCATTTAGGACACCGGCCTCATACGCAGTTGACGTATTTGATATGCAGTAATTAACTAAAAAGTAATAAATATCTCGTGTGGTTTTCTACCACACTTCGCATTTTATTTTTTATCAATAGTCTATACCATAATTTTTTATTCTAATATGTGATTCTTTTTTTTGGATGGGCTCTTCTTTTAAGTGCCTGGCCCCATAATTTATTTGGGAGGTGAGGAGAGTTAAAATTACTTTGACTCGGAGGATGCTTTTATTCGAAAAAAATGCTGCAATAGGTATAGGGGCATTAATCATATTTATTGCAATGATACTTGTCGCTGGTATAACAGCATCTGTTATAATGCAAACTATGAATAGTTTAGAACAACAAGCAATACAAACAGGCCAAGAAACAATAAAAGATATTTCTAGCGGATTAAGAGTAACACAAGTTAGCGGGTACAATAACGGCTCCACAATTACTCTACTTTCCATATTTTTAAGAACTACTGCTGGCTCTGGTTATATCGATTTAACATACACTTACATATCTCTTTCAGATAAATCTAATAGTGTGATACTAAACTTAAATACAAGCATTTTTAGCAGTAACGTTTCTGGTGGTTTATTTGGCACATTGGATGATACTAAACTTACTGCAACAACATATGGATTAATAGTAGTTAGAGATGCTGATAGTTCATGCTCATCTACTAATCCTATTATTAATAATGATGATTTGGTGGTTCTATTAGTAAATAGTACTGCATGTTTTTTAGGACTTGATACAAGAACTGAAGTAACTGGAAATATTGTACCAGAATATGGGATAAGTGGTGTAATTAGTTTCACGACACCGGGTGCTTATATTAATACAATAATAGAATTATAGACATAGTTAGAAGATAAATTTTTTATCCAAAAAATAGCTTTGCTATTTCATATAATTCCATATCAACAGTTTTGGATTTAGAAGTTGCTTCCTCAAGAGTGATATGAATAATTTTGTTTCCTTGAAGAGCAACCATTTTACCGAAATTCTCGTCTTTTATTAGCTCAACAGCGGCCACACCAAATCTTGTGGCAAGAACTCTATCATGAGCTGTTGGGGTACCTCCTCTTTGAACATGACCCAATACAGTTACCCTTGTTTCTACCCCCATGTGTTTTTCTATTTCTTTTGCTAAGGTGTGTCCTATACCGCCAAGTCTAACATTACCAAATGCATCTTTATCTTCTGTTTGAGTGACCAATCCTGCTTCTCCAACATTTTGATTAGATGACTCTTTATTATTAGTATCGGGAAAATCTTCAGCCTTTGGATAAGCTCCCTCTGCAACTGCTATTATACTAAATTTTTTACCTCGGGAATATCTATCTTTAAGACGCTGACAAACTTCTCCAATAACAAAAGGTACTTCCGGAATTAATATTTCATCTGCTCCACCAGCTATTCCTGCTGTTGTCGCAATCCATCCAGTATGCCTTCCCATAACCTCAACTACAATAACCCTGTGATGTGATTCAGCAGTTGTATGAAGACGATCTATGGCCTCTGTTACAATAGAAACCGCTGTGTCAAAACCTAATGTGTAATCTGTTCCTGATAAATCATTGTCTATAGTCTTTGGAACCCCAACAATGGATATTCCTATTTTATATAACTTACTAGCAACACTTAATGTATCATCTCCCCCAATTGCGACTAGAGCATCAAGACCAAAATTCTTAATGTTTTCAACAATCTTCTGGACATCTTCCTTATTAGTAAAAGGATTTGTTCGCGAGGTTCCAATAATTGTACCACCTTTTGGAAGAATACCTGAAACAGAATAATCAGTTAGAAGTTCCATTTCGCCATTAATCAGTCCTTTCCATCCATTTTTTATACCAATGACTTCCCAGTCATATTGTATCGATTTCCTAACTACTGCTCGGATAACAGCATTTAATCCTGGGCAATCTCCGCCTCCTGTTAAAACACCTATTTTTTTCATAAAATCAATCATCCCAATCAAATTATATCTTTTCAAATCCTTTATACTTTATATTATTATAAAATTTTTTAGACTACCAGCATACCTCCAAATCCTACCTCTACTATAAAACTTGTTATAGCTACAACCCAAACAAATGGAACAAAGAAGAGTAAAGTTAACAATTTGTGACTTCCCCGCAATAATCGTAATGTAAAAGCCATCATCAAACAATGAATTACAAGAACAAAGAATATTATTAGAAAATTTTGATTATAAATTACCGGATCAATGAAATTTAGTATAGCAGGAATGTTAATTCGTTCTACATTTTCAAAAGGATTACCAGTTTCCATCATTATAGTATTCAAATGTCTCCCTATTATAAGAGAAACATAAATTGCAAAGGATATCCCAAATGTAATACCGGCAAATAATGCGATAGAGGTATTCACTATAGTAAGTTTTTTAATACGGAGATCTCTAATTTTTCTAATATTTTCTGATATCATCCGTGAAACAATGCGGGGATTAGCCGCAGCATATGTAGCCTCACGGAACATTTCACTTGATCGTTGAACATAATTACTACCTGTATCTACACCAAACCAGTCCCATGCAGCATCATCATCAATCCTTGTTCGTAATCTCCTATATAAATTTCTAATATGCCGTGTTAAGATTCCATAATCTTTCTCACTTAGGTAATAAACTGATTCATTGATTTTTCCTCCTCTCATAGCAGAAATAGAGCCAAGTGCTGGTAAAAAACTAAGAAAATTTTTTTCTTTTCTTGAAATATTTGTTTCTATTATGTAAACCTTGATTCCTGTAATTAGTAAAGGTGTTAAAATAATTGCAATTATGATCTCAAATGGTAAGATCTGTATAAATGGAAGTGATAAGTAATATTTTCCAAAAAATAAAATTGCACCGACTAAAAAAACTAATATAACAGATGATTTAAAAATACTATTAATTTTTTCTTCCAATTCTCCTTTTTCACCTGTCACATGCCATATTTCGTCTTGTGGTATCATAGCCTTTAAAAGATACATGAGTAACCCTTCGCTAACTATGAGTAAAAATGATGCAAGATAAATGAACATGTTCATATCCTCAGCACCAATAATAATTGGTAATACTATTCCAAGAGACATCACAAATATAATCGCAATCAACATAGCTACATAGACTTCATTGAGAATGATGACGTTCTCATTACTTGCTTCATATATCGTTTTATATTCTTGCAGGACCGCTTCCTGCTCTGTTTCAATAAATTCTCTATGCTCTACACCGCTATCTAGACTCTGGGAAAAACGATCTAAAAAATCTTTTAGTATTTTACTCGGCGTTCTAGCTGATATAAAGCGAAATGTTTTTGATAATGGCATACACCATTGTGTTGATAATATTCCTATTTTCTTAAG